>JAFGMA010000138.1 GCA_016927835.1 Candidatus Zhuqueibacterota bacterium
TGCCGAAGCAATCTTTTCAGTGCTTAACCTCATGGGATTGCTTCGCTGCACTCCGTTTCGCTCGCAATGACATGAAAGTTCAATTTGCGCCCGTGCAAAGTATACACTCTATCTATTGAGGGAAATTTTTATTTTGCAGATCGTTTTATGAAGGAAATTGCACAGGGTGCAGAAGAAATTCCCAGTTGGGTAAAAAATGGTGGTGAAGAAGAAATTGATGACTGCCTGCAATTTTTATTTTTAATACGATAATTGATCCGGAGACTTATAGATAGGGATGTATGATGGTACAAAGCTGCAGGGTAAGACGAAAAGCGGTAGTAGTCGCTTTTACTAATTTTCTTAAAAGATTATCTCATCACCTTCTTTGGCAATGGCGCATTTTAATCCGTTGGCGCGACCGTTAATTTTTTTTTGACAATCCAGACTTAGCAAATCCAGCATTTTATCCGAGTGCTCAGGATCATGGTGAGAAAGAATCAGGTTTCGTCTCACGTTTGCCTGGAGGGCAAGCTGAATCACCTGTGTGACAGATGAATGCCCCCATCCGGCTTTTTCTTTTAATTCGGTATCAGTCCACATCGCATCATGGACCAATACGTCCACATTTTTGCAAAAATCGACAAACGCATTCCAATCGGTAACCGCATGTGCGGGGGGCAAAAGCTCATTATCCGTCAGCAGCGCCATCGCTCGTGATTTTTCGACAAGTTTGAATCCGTAAGCGAATCCCGGGTGATTCAGTTCTAAAAAATGCAATCTGGCAGAGCCTAAATACTGGGCACTGGTATCGATTTCCCGGAACGTAATATTGGCTTTCAGATCTTTGAAATTGATCGGAAAATATTTGGATTCCATCTGGTCCGTCATAATTTTCTTCAATTTGTCAAATGTTGGAGGGCATCCGAATATATTGATTTTCATCTTCGGATCATTCGCCGGCGCAAAGAATGGAAATCCCTGTATATGGTCCCAGTGAGAGTGTGTCAGGACAAGATTGATATTCTGTGTAAATTTTTCATTCATCAACGCCAGTCCGAGCTTCCTTATGCCGGTACCGGCATCAAAAATAATCAGCGTACCGTCTTCGAGCCTCACTTCAACGCAGGTGGTATTGCCACCATATTTTGCTGTATCCGGTCCAGGTGCTGGAATCGATCCCCGGGTACCCCAAAACCTGATCTTCAATGTTGTGTCTCCTATATTGAAATGCCCAAGTTGCTCATCTAACACAGTGCCTCTCAGGTCGCGGGCACAAATAAAGCTCTGCATGTTGCAAGAATAATACCGTGCAAAAGCTTTTTACGTGTGGCAAGTTTGTATATTTCTGAATAGACCTCCTGCTCTTGCGCTTCTGGTTCCAGTGAAAGTTCTCAACCTATTTCAAATTGTAATAATGTGGTTTGCATCTTGAACATATTTATAAAATTCAGTCAGCGACTTTATTTCAGCGTCTTCAACCAGTATTTTCTGCAAATTTCTTTTTTTAACCGACGCGTCATCGGCAAAAATCCACAGGTCCTGATACCGGAGAGCATCGCGCAACATATTCGCAATTCTGGCGCCTTTGATAATGTGAAATACACCATCATCGACAAAATAGAGACCAACAATCCTGACTGTCTCTTCCCCATTTAGAATCGCCGCAAGATTGGTTTCCAGAACTTCGCTAACTCTATCGTTTGAAACGATATATGCAATTTTTGTCAATTCAGCCTCATCGACCTTCGTTGATTTATATTTACGCATGAAAACCTCCATCGTTTTGAATTTGATTAATTCTGATGCCAAACCATGAATTGCACTCGCGTCATCAATACCGTAGCATTTTTATGACATCGATCAGTGAATTACCAACTTTGAGACAACAGACGTACATCCCGCTGGTGACAGGAATACCGGTTCGATCACGCCCGTCCCAGTTCACAGAATGCTTACCCGCAGGCAAAGAAGCGTATTTCCATTCGTATATCTTCTGCCCCAGAAGATTATAAATTTCAAGACATATTCCGCGAGCATTCTTACCCATAAGTTGCACCTTCGGCACTGAAAACTGAATCATTGTTGTCTGGTTCGACATTCCTTTCAGAAATGGATTCGGATAGTTTTGGTATAACTCGTAATGCAGCGGTATTGTTGCATCAGCGCATAAATTTTTCTTTATTCCCGAACCATTGGCAGCGCTCCAAAGCACATCGTCAATCAAAATTTTGCCATACGGCATTCCGCCATTTTGAAGACGAAAGCCCAGCAAGCGCAGCATTTCAGGATTATCGATTTTGCCGTTGCCATTCATCCCGGGGATCAGGGACTCATCCGACAATGAAATCCGCACGAAGCGCCATCCATGCCAGTCGAGCGGTATCGGTTGGGTGATCTCAATTTCAAAATTGTTGTCGAGCAGCAAAAATTGAAACTGATTATTCGACAGGTCTCCCCGGATGTAAACGCCGAGTTCCCCCCTACCCGATAATTCCGCTAGTGTTTCCGCCGGCGCGCTTCGCAGAATTTCGACGAAACCTGAGGAGTCTTCAAACGCATACGACAGACTGAGACTCGATAGCGGGCTTCGACAGGTTTGCTGTGTGAATTCAATGCTGGTCGAATCGAGCTTAATCGCTCGCGAATCTTCCGATATCACCCAATTCGACTGATGCATTTCAAAATCTTCGACGACTTCTGCGGTAAATATGTCATTGTTCGCTTTAAACTTAAATTGAAAATAATCTTCCAGCTTTTTCCCGGTTAGATCGGCTATTGATTTGGTGAGGGTGATAAAATACTGCATGCCGGCATTCAATGGCTGCCGGGGCATCAATGTCACAACGGTTCGTTGTGCAGCCTCGAAGCTATCCAGGTCGAAATCCACCGGGCGGCTTTTTTCGCTGATCAAATAAACCGAAGCATGATTCATCGTACTTAACATCATTTTTTTATTAAAGGTTAACGCTATCACATCGTGACTGGTGAATGTGGTATCATTCCTCGCCGGAGCAAACCACCAGATGCCAGGTTTTGATGTGTCCTCCTCGCTGGTTTCAAAACTGAAATGGAACGCATCGCCGCTTATCCCATCGCCATTTCCATCCAGAAAAAATCCGTATTTATCTTTCGCATCTGATGAAATTTCAATTGAATACGCCTGATTGTACTCGAAGCGAACTCCCGGCTCAAAACTCATCTCTTTGCAATCCGGACTCCACGCGAAGCTGCCATCAACCGCGGGCGAGATTTCAAAAGCTCGAATGACTGCTGCCGCATCCATCGATCGGCTGAATCGAATGCTGACTTTTTCGAAAACACCAAGTTTGCCGGAATCGGGTATGGTAGCAGAAATCGTAGGCGGAACATCTCCCACCAGTTGAAAATCGAAAAAGCTGAAATCATGTCGCGCGATCTGTATCGCGTTTTCTGCCGGCACATATCCCGGCGCTGCGACACTGACATGATATTCACCGGGTATCAATGCATCGAACGCATAGAATCCGTTATGATTTTGGTCGATCACGTAAGTTGTTTCAACCGGAGACAGTGTGCAAATTGCACCATCAATGGGCTCACCGCTTTCACGATCGGTGATCAGACCGGCAATCGCACCATCCGGTAACCTACCCGCTTCGAAATAATCGAGGAACGCCATGCAGATCGCCCTGGCTTGCATTTTGCAAAAGTCCGCATTTTTCAGTTTTGCCTCCTCGCCCGGGTGATCGTGAAATGTTGCTTCGGATAATTCCCCGGGCATTTGAAGCTCGTTTAGAACTCCGAGATAGGAGGGCGTTCCGTAAAAACTGTAATCCCCATACGTTACCCAACGCGATGTGCGCAATGCCTGGCATATTCTTTGCGCGATATGGATGCTCATAATATCGGCTTGATCTTGCCATTGCGGACGGTGATTTGCCAGTTCTTCATAAAGTACGAGCGTATGCCGCACCGTTGTATTTTCGGACCAACCGGTAGCATTATGATGTATCGAGTGAAACCAGGTGACGCCCGCACGGTTAGCGATATCCTCCCGTTGACTCAATGTAGGATTCGTTGAGTCATCTTCATGCGTTAAAATAACCGTATCAATATGACAGCTTTTCAGATAAGCACGAAGGGGATGAGCAACATTTAAATTGATGATCGCTTCCCGCAATCCGGTCGGTCCCTGGTTCGCATTTCCCCGTCCATGACCCGGATCAAGGCAAATGCTAATGCCAGCGAGTGACTGGCACTGAACAGGTTCCGGTTGAAACGCCAGTTGTGTAAGTATCATCAGAATCGGTATGAAACGTCTGAAAACGATTTCAGGAGTTGCTGATTGCATTAATTCCTTCTTCCCTATTGTGAATATGTTTTCAGTAAACATTAAACCACAACCTGTTTTTCTGATTCCGGCATTTCCCTTCAACCAGGCAGAATAGACGGTTTGTGTGCATTGAAAACGGCATCGCTCGGTAAAAGACACTGATACCCATTTCAAAATGGAATTTTGCATTTTAACATCTCCTAAAATAGTGCATTTTAAGAAAAAAGTCAAGCCCGGAATCCGGCAATTTTAGTCTGTTGCACTTCCAAATTATTCAGTTGAGAGAGACGTGTTATTGAGATGCGCCAGACAGTTTGAGTCGAAATAAGAAGCATCAGCATATTTTGCATAGAATTAAAATTATTGATCTGAATAAGCCGCAAGGATAGACAGATATGAAACGAATGCGACGAAATGAAATTTTGAATCATGACACGCGAATTTCAGTTTATTTTGTACTTATGTCAATATTTTTATTGAGTACCTCGACATCACTCCTGCAGAGCCAACCAGCGAGCCGTGAACCGGAGCCAGTGGTCAACAAAATTGATGCGAAGGATGAACTGGTACGTCTCAACGAAATTATTTCCCAGTGCGAACGAACCATAGCGCTTTACCCGCAGAGTGATTTTACACCGACGACGATGTTTCAGCTTTCCAAATTATCTTTGCGTCGCGAAAAATTACTCTTTGAATTCAAATTAGATAAATTTTTAGCGGTTCTCGAGCGTTTCGACAAGGGCATATTGAAAGAAGAGCCACAGGAACCGAAAATCGACTTTACCAAAAGCATTCAACTGTGTGAAGATATTTTAAATAATTTCAAAGACATCGACTTCAGGGAAGATGTGCTCTACTGGTACGGACTCTGCCTGTTTGAGAATTCACAGCGCAAAGAAGCCGCCGATGTGTTCAAAACGATTTTGCAGGAATTTCCCCGGACTGAATATGAGAATGAAATCAATTTCAGAATCGGCGAATATTTTTTCGATGCTCAGGACTATGGAAAGGCGATTCAAACTTACAGCAAGACAATTCAAACCTGGAACAATCCATTTTTTGCCATGGCGCTTTACAAATTAGCCTGGTCCTACTATAAAATCGAAAATTACTCGCAGAGCATCAGCACGTTTTTCTATTTACTCGGTGACCTGGATATGATCGACAGTCTGAATTGCGCGGAAATCGGACGCTCAAATGTCGACTTGCGCGAAGAAAGCATCGATTATATTGCGATTTGTTTCAGCGAATATGGCGAATTGCCGTTGGCAAGGAAATTTCTCAGTGACACAAAATGCGGAGCCAGCTATAAAACCCAAATTTTACATAGTCTGGCAGATGTCTACCGCAAGCGCAGCTATTACGATAAAGCGCTTGCGATTTATCATGAATTATTGAAGGATTTCCCCTTTTATAGCGAGGCGCCGGAAATTCAAAAAAGTGTGTTCGAATGCTACAATCAACAACAAAATGAAGTGCAGGCTTTGAAGGCGCGCGAAAATCTCGTGCGGCGGTTTGGTTTGAAAAGCGCATGGGCAGCAAAAAATCCCGGCAAAGAGCAGCGCGACAAGGTGACCGAATACATCAAAAGTATCGATTTCATCCTCGCGACACCCGTCATCAATAAAGCCGACGAAATGCTCTCCGCCGGGAAACTTGAGCCGGCAATCAAGATCTACCGCGATTTTGTGCGTAATTTTTCCAGGGATGAACGTGCCCCGCGTGCATTATTCAATGCGTCCGAATGCCTGTATGAATTGAAACAGTATCATAAAGCGGCAAGGCACTACAACCTGTTCGTGAAAAAATATGCGCCGCATGAATTAACCGAAGATGCCGCATATAACCGGATTATTTGCTATGATCAATTGATGCGGTTGGAAACCGAAAAAAAGCCGGACACGCTCATTTTTAGTTTCGCCCGAAAAAAATACCCGGTAATCACCGAATCGCGCGCGCAAAAAGAATTGCTCACTGCATGCAACGAGTTTTTGATTATCGTGCCCAAAGGGGAGAAAACGGTTGAAATTCTCCTGAAATCGGCGGAGCAGCTCGCAAAACTCGAACAATATCCACCTTGCGAAAATTTGCTCCATGCGGCGGTGAGTGCCATCACCCGGCGTAACCTGGGACATCAATTTTATACCCAGGCAGCCTCCCTGATCGCCCAGGTAAGCTATAAGCAGAATAAATTCAAAGAGGCGGAAAAATGGTATGCCCTGGTTGCGGCAAGTGCCGGCGATTCAGTAAATCTGACAGAAAACTCTCTGAAAATGATGGCTTCGTCGCGCTACAAAATCGCCGAAAACCTTATGGCGAAAGGGGATAGCGCCAAAGCTGCCCTGGAATTCGAGCGCGTCGCCCTGCGCTACGGAAAATCCGAGATCGGCGAACGTTCGACTTTTGAAGCGGCTGTGCAACATGAAAAAAGCGGCAATGTCCAGCGGGCAGCCAAATTGTTCGAATTATTCGCCCGGCGCTACCCCGAGTCGGAACATGTTGAACAGAGCATGCTGCGCGCCGCCCGCATCCGCGAAAGCCTTGGCAATTGGAAGGACGCTGCTCAAAATTATATGAAAATCTACAACCGCAATCCGGGATCGGAGATGGCGCCAACTGTGCTGTTCAGCGCGGGAATGTGCTATGAGAATTGTGGATACTGGAATATGGTCGCGTTGATTTTTTCAAAATATCATACGAATTATCCGAATGATCCGACAAAGGTTATCGAAGCGATGTTCAAAGAGGGTCAGGCATATTACGCACAAAAAAATTACGCTGATGCCGTGCGCGTGTTGAATCGCATGCTGTATGCGCACCAATCTTTGAAGGAGAAAAATGTTGCGGTAGATGATTATTACGCGGCGCAGGCAAAATTCACAATGGGCGAGATCGACTTCCAGAAATTCAAAATGATTAAGCTCAATCCGCCGTTTGAAGCGAATATGCAGCGCAAACAAGTCGTGTTCAATGAAATGCTGCAAAACTATACCGCAACCACGAAATACGAAATTGCAGACTGGACCACGGCATCATTCTTCAAAATTGCATCTGCGTTTGAAACCTTTGCGCAGGATATTATGGAGTCACCTTCGCCGGAGGGAGCTACCAAGGAGCAGGTAAAAGCGTATCGCGCGACCATCTGGGAAAAACTCGCGAAACCCCTGAAAGTGAAGGCGCTGGACTATTACCAGGCGAATGACAGACTGGCGACCCAGATTTCGATGACGAACGAGTGGATCCAAAAAAGCCGGCAGCGAATTTCCGAGCTCTCCGGCGAATTGACCGACAACACCCAATTATCATCTTCGAAGCAGACTGCCAACATCACCGAAGTATCCTCACAGAATTAGCCGCGTTGGCGGATTATCAAAGCCCATCGATCAAATTCATATTTATATGGGAATTTCATTCATCCACACTATTCCGTGTCTTTTCGTGTATTTCGTGCGCAAAAACCTTACATTGAGCACCTTTCATTGAATTGCCTACGGCTGCACGCGAAAGCCATACAATTGCGCATTGATAAGTGTGAATCGAAGGCGCACCGGCTGCCCTGCGAACTGCTCCAATGACCCGCCGTCGAAAATGACCGGTATATCCACGCCATCGCTTTTTTGAATGCGGGTGCGCCATCCCGGCAGCGTGTTCCCCGTTTGATCCAGCACTTCCACCTGGAGAGTACCGAAGGCTGTGTTGGCATTCACCAGCAGCTTTGAGCCGGACAGCAGCAATGGTTTTGTCACCACTCTCCCGCTATCGAAACTCGCTTCGAGTGACAGAAAGCGCCCGCGCTTGATTTTTGCCAGCCCGATTGCCCCGGTCTTTTCACCGCTGTCCTTGCCTTTGTATGGTCCGTGCCTGTACGTGCGCCCGGAATAATAAAACCAGAATTCATCCCCGACCACCACCGGCGGCATATTCCCCAGCGAAATATTGAACCGGTCCCAATCGCCGATTTTGCCTTCGGGGATGAACGGCTCCCGCGGTAATACACGGGTGAACTGACGCCCATCCCGGCTGAAACTGAGCTGAAAATCCAGATTCCCCTGGGTGGGCAAGCCGTAGAACAGTTGTACCAGTCCGACATAGCCGCCGGCATACGGGAAGACGGACATCGAGTAAATCTCCGTGCCTTCGGGATCGAATGCTTCAGCAGCATACACCAGTTCGCCCGTTGACCAGTTTAGAAAATCCCGGCTCTCCAGTCGCGTGACTGCCCTGCCCCAACCCCAGAGCCGCCAGCGACCGTCATTATTCTCCGGCATGAGTTTGGTTCGACCGTAAAGCACATAGCGCTGCTGCCGCTCATCCCGGAAGAAGCGGCTGATATCGCAAATATCATCGCTGGCGAAATCATTTTCGAGCGTCCAGTGAATGCCGTCGGGACTGGCAGCCACGCCCAATCCCCGGCGCTGGGTGCGGTGGTGGGTACCTTCATGTTCACCCGAATACTCCCGCTGAATGCTGACGAATGCCATTTTGTAGCGCCGCGCCGCATCCGGTTCCGCCTCATCCTTGAGCACGCCGAACAGTTCATAAAAATGCCCGAAGCTGCTGCGCTCGATCACCAGGTTCGTCGGCTGCCCATCCCGGGAAATGACGCCCAGTTCCGGTTTTTCCCAGTGCAAGCCATCTTTGCTGACCGCATACGCCACGTGCCCGCCATCGCAGTAATACCACATTTTGTATAACGCATCGCTGCTGTCGAACATCGCCGTGCCGAAAAGGAGCGCCAGACCACCCTCCCACGGGCGATCCGCTCTGAGAATTGGCGCGCCGAGCTTTTGCGCCGGATTCACGCGCCGGGTGATATTTTCCGCGCGCTCGATCAAAGTATCATCCAGAAAAAGCTGTTCGTCGCTGCTGAGTTGAATGGGCATGGTGGTTCCTTTCGCAAAGGTGATGGTGTGTGAAAATGTACTGAAAATGATGGTGGCAATAGCGATGGTTTTTAGCATAATGTGGGCTCCTGGTTTGGGCTGCCTGGAGGATAGAAATAGAAGGGTATCTTTTTTGAAAAGGTTCCTTCTGCTAATATACTCGTTAATGGTTAAAAAGTAACATTAGTTTGTCATTGCGAGTAGCGAAGTACGAGCGACGAAGTAATCTCATAACTTACTGTAAACATAGAGATTGCTTCGCTCCACTGCGTTACGCTCGCAATGACATGCTTAAGAATATGATGTTACAA
>JAFGMA010000139.1 GCA_016927835.1 Candidatus Zhuqueibacterota bacterium
CACTTGTTTAACTTATTTAATTGTAATTTTTTAACGCTGTTTGATTTGATAATAAGCACTGCCGAGTTGTCTGAATCCCCCCAAAAGGCTTTTTCAACAGGATCATTTTTCAGTTTGCTTTCATATCTCATGCAATCCGCTATTAGAAAAATGCGGAAACGGGCGCTCCTTTTGTGCGTTCTAATCAGGAACCTGGAATGAAATCACACAATAATAATCCCTCACTTGCAGGTTCCAAAACTCTTGTTTTGATCCAGGATGTAGTGCAGATCGGGAAACATTAGCTGAGTCGTTGCCGAGCTAAAACGAATTTTTATTGACTTTTTAATAAAATCCGGTTATATTTATTTGCGACAGCATTCATTGCATTTGACGGGGTATCGTGATCGGAGAACAGGCGGTATCGCACGACCAGTTATTCAAAATCATTTTTATCGAAAATCCGGTTGATACAATTATTTTTGCCATTCCGGAAAGCAAGGGACTATTCAAGAATAAACCAGAGATCGTCTCTATACGAGAGGAATCGCTGAAGGATACGTTTGCGGAATCATTTTCCAGATATGATGCTCCGTTTTTAGCCAAATTCGAAAACAAAGCGTTTATCTTTCTGGTTGAGCATCAGCATGACAAATATAAATTTTCTATCTACAAGCTCAATCATTATGTATTAAAATTAGAAGAGTTATATGCTTGCGATGTAATACCGATTGTTTCTTTTCCGAAAGCCTCTCGTCATGACAAAGCGAAACCCCATGAGATAAAGAGCGAATTTCTGGGAAAAATCTATCACCAATTTGCGTATGAGCTGGTATGCCTCAAGGATTATGATAGTGCTGATTATCTTGAGAGCGATAATATATTTTCTCGAATGATGCTACCGTTTATGAAATTCGGCTCGGATGAGAAACTGCGCATATTGAAAAGTATCATAAGAGGATTGTTCGAATTCATAGATGACCGGGATATTCTCCGGCGAATGAAATGCTTTCAATTTATTGATTACAACCAGGAAAAAGCAGGGTATCGACGAAGGGATAAAAATCGGACTTGAAAAAGGTGTTCAAAAAGGAAAACTTGAAGAAGGCATCATGATTTTACGGTTTTTATTGCCGCAAAAATTTCCTGAAATTCCACCGGCACTCGATAAAAAGCTTCAGCAAATAACTCAACAGAAAAAAATCAACAATATCATCTCTCATTTTATGGAATTAAAGTCTTTTGAAGAACTTGAGGAATATTTGAAATAACATATTTCTCAGTGTCTGTTGAAACACAGTTGAAATATACCTCGTCATAGGATAGAAGCTTCCATGACTCCCGCAACCAGGATGGTGCGAAATCGTATGGATGTGGGATGAAATAATCCGGATGTTTGAAATCGTTTTTTCAATTAAACTGGCGATGCATAAATCTGCTCTTCGTATTTTATCCCGCCTCCTGAAATTCTCATTTTTAATTTTGTCTGGAAATTTAGTAAATCTGGAATTCATTTTCCTATCCCGCGTGAATTTCCCGCGTGTATGCAGCCACAGCAACACATTCAATAACAAATTGGGAGACAACCATGCATTTCCGCAACGAGTTACAACCCGTTCTTGCAGTAACTATCCTTCTGATTTCTATCTTCATTACAGGTCAAATTAATGCGAAAAACTTGAAATCCCAGGAACCTGCTGCCAATTCTCAACCTGACACCCTGGCGATAACCCAATGGCTGACACTGGGACCTATCCCGACAGCTTTGCCTGCGTTTCATGAGGACAAAACGGCTGGATTTGATTTGAAAAAATTGCTGAAATACGAACCGTTGGACGTCAATCTTCTGTGTCCCCAGGAGGGTGAAACAGTCAACTGGTTGGATTCTGAGTTGCTTACCTGGAAGGTGATTCGTGCAGATTCCGATTCTTCCGCTTTGATATTGGGAAAAAGCGATAGCTCACAATATCAAATGGCTTACCTGGCGGCTTATGTGGAATCGAAACAATGGATAAAAGCTGATATCTCGGTCACCAGTTCTCAAACGCTGCAGATTTATTTTAACGGACGGGAAATCGGGACCAAAGCAAGCTATGAGAACAATCAAAAAGGCGATGAATCACCTGAAGCCGGCAGAGCAACCGGCAAGATAGAATTGGAAACCGGCAAGCACCTGCTGTTGATCAAAACTATTTATTCGCCAGATTCAAAAGTCGATTGGACGTTAAAGGCATGCATTGTGGTTGCTCCGGAGTTTGCAGGAGTTAAACCGAATATTGATGTGTGCCCAACGCATGTTTTTCAAATCAGGCAGCTTTTAGATGGTCCCAAATTGGGCGATGTCTCAATTTCACCTGACGGGAAACTGGTTGCGGTAAATATGCACCAAACAATGCCGCCGGATGATAATTCTGAATCCTGGATCGAAATCAGGCGCACCAGCGATGGAGCGCTCGAACAAACCTTCAGGGGCGGAATAAAAATATCTGATTTGAACTGGGCGCCCGACGGTGCGCAATTTTCATATAAAAGCACGGATAAAAAAGGCAGCGATCTCTGGCTGCTGAACCTGCGACAGGGAACTGCCATTCAGCTCTTGAAAAACATCGAAGAGCTTGGCTCTCACACCTGGTCTCCGGAAGGCTCATTCATCGTTTACAGCATCACCGAGAAGCCGGAAAAAGATAAACGAGGCGTCAAACGACTCAAGGGATTACCAGATCGACAGCATTACTGGCGCGACCGCAGCACGCTGTACCGAGTGAGCGTACCCGGCGGCATTACGCAACGCCTTACCGCCGGCGAATTCTCTACCAATATCGCTGCAATTCATCCGGATGGCAAATCGATGCTGTTTACAGTGAGCGAGGAAGATTATTCTGAGCGCCCTTATGGAAAAACCACCTTGTTTAGCCTGGATTTTAAAACGCTTGAAGCCACGCCGATTTGGAAAGGCAATTGGCTCAACAGCGTAAGCTGGTCACCGGATGCCAGTGAATTGCTGGTGTTGGGCGGACCATCGATGTTTGGCAAACTCGGTCAAAATGTACCGGAAGGAACCGTTCCCAACGATTATGATACCCAGGCATACATTCTCGACCTGACGCTGCAACATGGAAAGCCGATTACGCTGCACTTCGAACCGTCGATAAATAGCGCCGTATGGCACAAAAACGGAAATATATACTTTTATGTCACTGAAGGTGAGTACCGACCGCTGTACCAGTATGAAGCAAAAAACAAGAAATTCACACGAATCGATACTGGCACCGATGTGCTAAACCGGGTTAGTTGTGCGCGCAATGCCCCGCATCTGGTATATACCGGCGCAAATACTGCAGCACCGCCGAAGCTCTATCATCTCAACTTGAAAAATAATAAATTCAATGTTATTTACGATCCGGAGCAGAAAACCTTCGAGAACGTGCTTTTGGGCAACATTGAACCATGGAATTTCAATAATAAGCGTGGCACAAAGATTCAGGGGAGAATCTATTACCCGCCCGATTTCTCCCCCGATAAACAATATCCGTGCATCGTTTACTATTATGGCGGAACGTCGCCGGTGACGCGAGACTTTGGGGGGCGTTATCCGAAGAATCTCTGGGCGGCACAAGGATATGTTGTTTACGTGTTGCAGCCGAGTGGCGCCGTTGGCTACGGTCAGGCGTTTTCAGCATTGCACGTTAACGATTGGGGAATCATTGTGGCAGACGAGATAATAGATGGCGTCAATCAATTTTTGGCAGATCATCCATTCATCGACAAAAAGCGCGTCGGGTGTATCGGCGCTTCCTTTGGCGGATTTATGACGCAGTTGTTGCTTACAAAAACGGATATTTTCTCGGCTGCAGTCTCTCATGCCGGTATCAGCATGATCCCCAGCTATTGGGGAGAAGGCTACTGGGGCTACTCTTATAGCGCCGTGGCAACAGCCAATAGTTTCCCATGGAATCGCAAAGATATATACGTGAATCAAAGTCCGCTCTTTTCTGCCGATAAAATTACCACGCCGTTGCTGCTCACCCACGGAGCATCGGATACGAATGTGCCGCCCGGGGAGAGCGAACAAATTTATACGGCATTGAAATTGTTGGGGAAAGAGGTTGAATATCTTAAAATAGAAGATCAAAATCATTGGATCATGGAATACAATAAGCGTATTATATGGACAAAGTCAATTATCGCCTGGTTTGATAAATGGCTGAAAAACCAGCCAGCTTTCTGGAATGCGCTTTATGGTGATAAAAACGAATGATCGGTTGTGGCAAAGGCAGAATAGAGAATTGTTTTTGTTCGGGAGAGGAGAAAAAGAGAGTGGGAGGACCGCGTCGGGTTTTAAGGACCTCCCACTCTTCATGCTTTCATTCGTAAGCTTGCATTCACTTTATATTCAAAACATGAATTTTCAATAAATTATTTGTTGCTTCCTCGTGCGCTGATCCTGCATCAAAATCAACTGCTATCGTAAATGAATTCTTCTCCCAATAATGCGTAGATCTGCAACAAATTGAACCATCGATACCTATTCGCTAACATACAGCTTCGCCGCTTTATCCGCTGAAGTTGTGATGCCTTTGATCATCGCCGAACTGAATCCCTCATGCTCCATCTGATTCAATCCGGAAATGGTACATCCGCGGGGAGTGGTCACTTTGTCGATCTCGTATTCCGGATGATTTTCGATATTGAGTAATAGCGAGGCAGCACCTTTGGCAACCTGTGCAGCGATGATTAGCGCATCAGCCGAATTAAATCCGATTTCAATGCCGCCTTGAGATGCCGCGCGAATCGCCCGCAAGAAAAACGCGATACCACATGCTCCCAATGCCGTCGCCGGGATCATTTGTTCCTCATCTATTACGAGCGTCCGACCGACTGAATCAAAGATTGCTTTGGAAATTTCAATTGCCTTCGTGTTCCCCTTGTCGGATGCAAGGCACGTAATGGATTCGCGGATTGCAATCGCAGTATTTGGCATGGCGCGGACCACCGGAATGTTTTTGCCGATCTGTTTGATGATTTGTTTGATGCTTGCCCCGGATACTACTGAAATGGCAATATGCTGCTCCGGATTCAATTCTGAGCGAATTTCGTGGAGCAAATTATCCAGTTGTTGGGGTTCGACTGCAATGATCACGATATCTGACGTCCTGACCGCTTCCCGGTTGTCCTGCAATATATTGAAGCCGAGTTGTTTGAAGCTCTCCAACAGGTGTACTTTCCTTCGTGTCAGCGTAATTTGATTTGGTGCGAACAGATCAGATTGGATGAGTCCGTTCGCAATTGATGCTCCGATATTCCCCGTCCCCAAAATGGCGAGTCGATGTTGCTTTTTCACGGCGATCTCCCTGCAATGGTTCGTAGCATACGAATTTCTGAAATTAATTCCCTTATACTTCCGGCACTTCGTTGCAGTTTCATGAAAATCATTGGTTTCAAAGAAAATAGCGGATCACGGTCGATTTGGCAGCGCAAGAAGCGATCCTATCGGAATATCATGAAAAATTGAGGATAAGAATTCGCCAGTTCTCTTCAGTTTAGCTAAATTGATGGCGATATCATGTATGAGGCCCAATTCCTCATACTGGAGTTTATCGCATGCGGGTATTTTATAGCTGTACCTTATCGATCACTGAATGTGTCGAATGTGATTCGATGATTTTTCAACCGTTATACTGCAAACGGTCATAAATTGAACATTTTTTTACTGTCATTGCGAGGCGTTTTTTGCCGAAGCAATCTTTTCAGTGCTTAAC
>JAFGMA010000140.1 GCA_016927835.1 Candidatus Zhuqueibacterota bacterium
CACTTGTTTAACTTATTTAATTGTAATTCCTAAAGCTCATGAATTTCAGTTGGTGAACACCCTGGCTGCAACGGGAAAAGATGTTGGTCTTATCAGCAACTTTGGTGAGCAAAAAATTGAAATAAAAAGAAAAGTAAGAGAATTAGCAGAAAGTTAATCGGAGCTATCATATCATTGATAAACAGGTTGTTATTTATCTTGTCCATCCTGTTATCCTGTCTAATATTTTTAGCATCGTCAACGTATTTATAAAACGAAGCACTTAGCCAGGCGCTTGGCTGCCGGTTCGTGGCGTTTCATTTTATTTAAGCCAGATGCCGGTCACTCTTCATCGGGATGAGAATAAAATGCGCATTTGAAGAGGAATGCAGCCGAAGCAATCGTTGCACGTCGCATCGTCTGTAAGTGTTGCAATTACAATAGCTTGCTTCGCTCATTCGCCGCTCGCAATGCATGCAAATATTGGAATACGCTGCATCGATTCCATAAATCATAACCATTTCAACTTGCAGGGAAACACAATGAGATTCAACTACACGAAGATGCTTGTTTTGACGTTGATCGTTTTAAACATAAGTCAGATCGCTCCGGCGCAAGACGCGCCGAAACTGATTTTCAATGACTCATTTTCCGCCGCCCCGAACGGCAGCGATAGGTCCCCGGTCTGGCACATTTCAAAGGGTCACTGGCAGTTGGTAGACGGCATCTATAACCAGACGTCACCCGACTACGACTGCGGTGCCATGCTCGATTTTTACATCGATTATTCATTCAGTTTCGAAGCCCAATTTCGTGTCCTGACGGGAGAGCCAGGTGCCGGATTTTTCTTCTTTTCCGAAGACCTGACCAGCACTGAATATTCGCACATGATTCGCTTCGAGACCGATGAAACGCTGCTCATCGGGCATTTCGTGAAGGGCGGCTACGAAGCGACAACAACAGCGTCATTTGCAAAACAGGATTTCTCCCAATGGCACGCGATTAAACTCGTGGTTGATCAGGATGAAAAATGTTTCACCTTTTATCTCGACCAAACGCCGCTGGCAGAAGCTGTTGCGCTCACCTGCCATTCGGGCTTTCCCGGTTTGCAATCATCAGGCGGGCACATTCAGTTTAAAAATGTAAAGCTGTACCGACTTTCTTCCAAAGAATCCGGAAATCCCATTCAGTGGTCACGACAGGTTGCGTTTGATCGTGCGGGCAATTTGTTGCTGCCGATGAAGCACAAACAAATGGTCTGCCGATTGAATGATGATGGCACAGTTGCACAGACAATCGGTGCACCGGTGAATGGAATGCCCGTTTTGCAAAAACCAATCGCGGCTATCGCTCTCAATTCAGGGGATATCGCCGTTGCCGATATCGGCAATCACCGGCTGGTGCTGTTCGATGAGCAGGGCAATTGGAAAGCTGCCACGGGGTACAAAGGTGAAGGGCGCGAGCAATTCGATGGTCCGGTTGCCGTAGCCGCAAATTCAGCGTCCGAAATCTTCGTTGCCGATGAGGGCAATAATCGCATCAAAGTGTTCGATAAAAATCTGGTATTGCTGTCCGAATTCGGGAAAGACAAGTTAGAGCACCCCACCGGTGTGGCTGCGGTTGATACCTGCGTTTATGTGTTGAATTCAGGCGCAAACCGGATCGAAACCTTCACCTGGAACAATAGCCAGGCGCACTGGCAGGGCGGTTTCAGCGTTGGTGCCGGCGAATGCCGGGCGATCGCGGCAAATGCGAAATTTATTTACCTGGCTATCGATAAGGAAATCAAACAATTCACGCCGCAGGGCGAATTGAAAAACCGGTTTTCCGGGCGCGCTATCGGTGAAATTTCACCCCATGGCATTGCCTTGAATTCGAAAGGCGAAGTCGTCATTGCGGACTTTATCAAGAGCCGATTGATTTTTACGAATGAGCAACTCTCGGATCCTGCCGGAATTGTAGATTTTCCATCAAAAAAGAAGGCGAGAATCCAATGGACGAATGCAATGCCCAGTGCGGGGCGACTGCAAATCAAGTTGGGCGATGAAATCGTGTTCAACGAGCAGGAGCAGCGGAAGAGCACCCAGCATACGTTTTTCCAAAAAAATCTCCAGCCATCGACCGTGTATCATTACCGGTTCGCTCCGACACTGAAAATGCTGGGCAATCCCACGCTTGAATCCGAGTGGGCGGCGTTTATTTCTCCCCCGGAAAAAGGAATGAAGCATTACCGTCGCTCGAAAATGGCGACGTTGATATTTACCGAGGTCATCGATACTGCCAAACACAAGCCCGAGTTGCCCCCCATGCCGCCGCTGTCGGAAGACGAACTCAATCGCATCATTTCGCAGATCGATGACGGCATCCTGTTTTACTGGATGAATTCAAACCTGAATTTTTTCATAGATATGGATTATGTGGTCGTTCGGGACCGACTCTACCGGCACCAGGTTTTCGATCAGCAATGGTGGTATCCGCCGCTGCCCGAAAATATTCCCAAATATCTGGCGCTTCACGGTAAAAATGAAAACGATTACCAGGGCATCATCTATATCGCGTGCATTCAGGAGTATGATAACAAGCTCGGAAAGGTCGTGCTTCGCGGACGCGGCGGTGGTTTCACAATGGGCGTGCAATCGAACGGAAAATACGGCGTTTCATACTGGGAAGCCACGCGCCAGCATCATAATTCCGGGAATAACTGGCTGTTCGTGCATGAGTATCATCATCAACTCGATGCGCTGTTTCTTGCCAGCGGGTATCCCGAATATTGGTTTTGCCATTTCGCACCGACCATCGGAACCGCTGCGGATTTCGGAGAGCATTTCGATGGGAACGCCTGGATCTTGCGCAATTGGCAATATTTCAAATGGTACGATTTGAAATACGGCACATTGGAGCTGACGCGCGATAATGATGAAGACGGAATTCCCGACGACGATCCTGCTCTACCAATGGATGAAAAACGGCTCAAGAGCGATCCTCGCAAGAAAGATACCGATGGCGATGGTGTATCGGATTTCGATGAACTCGTTTTTTCAAACTGGGTCGAGGAAGGTGTCGAAGAAACGATGGCAACTCGCTTGTTCGCCAATTTGAACAGCCGCGACACCGATGGCGATGGCATCTCCGATAAAGCCGATCGCTATCCATTATTTGCTGCCAATCCGGACATTATCTGGGGCACTCCCCAAATCGATGGCGAATTGGCGCCATCCGAATGGACACCTGTTGCAGCGTTGAAGCATGCGAAAATACAGGCGGAGGTGTTCGTCAACTGGGATTCGACGAATCTCTGTCTGGCGTTGAAAATGAATCAGATCGTTCCCGTCAAGCTCATGCTCGATGCCGATTCAGACGGTTGGTTCAACGGGCGCGATAATTATTGGTTCAAATTTTCGCCCAAAGAAGATGGCACGCTCGAAACCGAGTTCAAAATGCAAAATTGCTCCGATCCGGAGCGTTGGCCCTTTATGGATAAAACACTGACGGAAAAAACGGATTATAGCGTCAGGCATGCTGTTTCTGAGGACGGAATGGTCATTGAAATCGCGATCCCGCGAAACGAGTACACCGGGTTGGCGCTGAACGAAGGCGAGGAAATCGGCTTGCTTGTGGGCTTCCTGGTCGATTTCGATGCTGACGGGCATAAGCGCTACCTTGGTATGTGGGAGCCCAATCGCTTTTTCGATGTCACACTCGTGATGGAATAGCAGGTTTCAAAAGCTCATTTCTCTGAATTTACCCTCAATCGATACATGCAGTATTCGCCATACACATTTACCTTTTTCTCCTGTATCAAACCAATAAATCCCATCCTGCCAGGATTTTATATTTGGTATAAATTTTCCTTGTTTTAATTAAAATTTTTATTAAATTGTAAAATATGCTAAAAGCAACTTGATGTTTTGCATCTTCGATAAGCATCTATACTCGTTAAGGCTTATAATGTACCATATTGCTGTCATTGCGAGCGACGATAGGAGCGAAGCAATCTCTTATGTTGACGCAATAGCAGTGGAGATTGCTTCGGCTGGGCGCCCCCGGC
>JAFGMA010000141.1 GCA_016927835.1 Candidatus Zhuqueibacterota bacterium
CACTTGTTTAACTTATTTAATTGTAATTCCTAAAGCTCATGAAGTTCAGTTGGTGAACACCCTGATTGCAACGGGAAAAGATGTTGGTCTTATTATCAACTTTAATGAGCAAAGAGCTGAAATAAAAAGAAAAGTAAGAGAATTAGCAAAAAGTCAATCGGAGCTATCATATCATCGATAAACAGGATAGTATTTATCTTGTCCATCCTGTTGTCCTGTCCAATATCTTTTTAGCTTCGTCACCGTATTAATAAAACAAAACACTAAGGTATGAGGAAAATTTAATGATGAAGCGATCCGCGTTTTCTACCATTATCGCGATGCTGATGTTCCTGATGATTTCATCCGGCTGCGGCAAAAATGAAGCGCAATCCCGGGCAGACACAGGCAAACAACAGGGAAAAAACATGAATGCCGATTCGACACAAAACAACAAAATACCGAAAGTGACCTTTTTTGAATTGGGATCGGTAAGTTGCATTCCCTGCAAAATGATGCAGCCGGTGATGAAAGCCATTGAAGAAGAATTTGGTGACCAGATTGAAGTTGTGTTTCATGACGTCCGGAAAGATCCTGCCACGGGTAAAAAATATGGAATACGGGTAATTCCGACACAAGTATTTTTAGATGAATCTGGTAAAGAATTTTTTCGCCACCAGGGATATTTTCCCAAAGAAGAAATTGAAAAACTGCTGGTGAAAAATGGATTAAAAATACTGAAACAGGTAGAGATCGAAAAATAAACCGGAGTTCAAATGCTGATAGAACTATTCACCTGGTTGACGAATGCGGTTCATGGAAGCCCTGTAGTTGCCATCAGCGCCACTTTTCTCTGGGGAATTTTGAGTATTTTGCTCAGCCCATGTCATTTATCCAGCATCCCGCTGATTATCGGATTTATCGATAAGCAAGGACGGCTTGCTGCCAAACGAGCCTTTTTTTTGTCCCTGTTGTTTTCAATCGGGATTCTAACCACTGTCGCTGCTATTGGGTTGATCACCGCTTCGCTGGGCAGATTGATGGGCGATGTGGGACGAGTCGGCAATTATCTGGTTGCAATGGTGTTTATTGTAGTCGGACTCTACTTGCTTGATGTCATAAGACTGGATTGGGGCGGTTTGAGCCGCACAGGGATAAAGACAAAGGGGGCGCTGGCTGCTTTGGTTTTGGGATTGCTATTCGGTATCGGACTCGGTCCATGTACGTTCGCTTACATGGCGCCAATGCTGGGCGTTGTCTTTCAGGTCGCAGCAAATCAACTCATTTTTGCCATCGCATTGCTGTCAGCATTTGGGATCGGGCATTGTTCGATTATTGTATTAGCCGGTACTTTGACGGAAAAAGTTCAGCTGTACTTGAATTGGACGGAAAAGACAAAGGGAGCGATTATTTTGCGAAGGATGTGCGGTGTTCTGGTGATACTTGGGGGTATTTATATTTTTTTTAAATAATTGAAAGGTGTCAATCGTGAAAGATCGTACAAAGCTTATCATTATTCTATCATCATTTATTGCAGCCTATTTCATTCCTTTTGATAGGATTCAGATTCAGAAGGCGTTAGTCGAATCATTCCTCATGCTACAGGAATATGCGCGGGAACATGTGCTTTTCTGCCTGGTGCCGGCATTTTTCATCGCCGGCGCAATTTCCGTTTTTATCAATCAGGCAGCAGTGATGAAATATTTTGGTGCCCGGGCAAAAAAAATACTCGCCTATTCGGTTGCCTCAGTATCCGGGACTATCTTAGCCGTTTGTTCCTGCACGGTCCTCCCTTTATTTGCCGGAATTTATAAACGGGGCGCCGGCATTGGTCCGGCAACTGCATTCCTGTATTCCGGTCCGGCAATCAATGTGTTGGCGATTATTCTGACCGCCCGCGTGCTGGGACCGAAATTAGGCATTGCACGGGCAGTAGGTGCCATCCTGTTTTCGGTGATCATCGGTCTTGCCATGGCATTCATTTACCGCAAGGAAGAGCAGGCGCGTAACGAAAAAGCCATCGATTTCACAATCGGGGCAGAAGTAACAATGCGTTCTCTATGGAAAAATGGGCTGTACTTCCTCACACTTATTCTCATCCTGATTTTCGCAGCCTGGGGCAAGCCAGCACAACCGGTTGGCTTCTGGAATGCCATATTTCAAATTAAATGGTATATAACGCCTGCACTGCTGGGTTTGTTGGGATTGGAAATGTGGAAATGGTTTAAAAAAGATGAGTTGTCCCAATGGGTGAGTCAAACCTGGTTCTTTGCCTGGCAGATTCTACCGCTATTATTTATCGGGGTTTTGATAGCCGGGTTCTTAATAGGGCGCCCCGACAGCAATGCCGGTATCATTCCGGACGGTTGGATTCAGGCAGCGTTGGGCGGAAATTCAATCCGGGCAAATTTATTGGCGTCAATTGCCGGGGCGCTAATGTATTTTGCCACACTCACCGAAGTCCCGATTCTGCAGGGACTCCTCGGAAACGGCATGGGACAGGGTCCGGCACTGGCGTTGTTGCTCGCCGGTCCCGCATTGAGCCTGCCCAACATGCTCGTAATCCGCAGTGTGATGGGAACGAAAAAGACGCTGACGTATATTGCTTTAGTGGTAGTTATGTCTACGATGACCGGACTGATTTATGGGGGGATTTTTTAATTTCAAAAACAGGCTTTTTAGTGTGAAACTATATTAACGATTTTCTCCTTGAGAAGGCTGAAAGGAATAATTGGACTTTAAAATCCCATAATTTTAAGCACACTATTTCCTGCTCTGGTTTCGTCCTGGTTTATACAAAAGCATCCCATTTTGCAAAGGTTTCGCTTGACATTTTATTTGGGTTAAGTTATATTAGCAATTGAATTTCTTTCGCTTTTAAAAATGTAGAATGGAACTGAAATGCCTACCGAATACGACGAAAAAGAATAAGTCAGCTTATTGGGTGATTTAGAGTTCGACTTGGTTGAAAGGAAAGCATCATGGTCAGGTGACGCCCCGGACAAAGGTCGTCAGGCAGTTTGCGCTTTCGCCAACGACCTTCCCAATCATAGAAAACCTGGTGTACTCTTCATTGGTGCCAGGGATGACGGCAGCCCATCGAATAAGAGAATCACAGATAAATTATTGCACCCTCTATCAGACATCAAAACAGATGGCAATATCTTGCCGCCGCCTTCGATTGTAGTTGAAAAACGAATTTTGCTTAATCAGGAAATGGCTGTTATCACAGTACAACCTGCTGATGCACCTCCCGTCCGATATAAAGGTAGGATTTTTATTCGTATTGGTCCTCGCCGTGGCATTGCGACAGCACAGGATGAACGCATGCTCAACGAAAAACGCAAACATCGAGATATTCCCTTTGATGTCCAACCAATTCCATCCTGCAGCCTGAAAGATTTGAGCCGACTTTATTTTGAACAAGAATACCTGCCCCAGGCAATCCCGCAGGAAATGATTTTAGCCAACGATCGTTCTTACGTGGAACGATTGGCTTCGTGTAAAATGATATCATCAGCAGAAACGACGATCCCGACTGTTTTGGGGCTACTTACCATTGGTATTCGTTCGCGAGATTGGCTTCCTGGCGCTTTTATTCAATTTTTGCGAATCGATGGTTTCGACTTGCCGGATTCAATTTTTGACGAGACGCTTATTGATGGAAATATCGCCCAAGTACTGTATCGCTGTGAAGAGAAACTTGAATCGCATAACAGGATTTCAGTTGATCTAAAATCCAAATCAACTGAGGTCAGGGATACCCCATATCCACGGGTTGCGTTGCAACAAATTCTTCGCAATGCGGTGATGCACCGAACCTATGAAGGAACGAACGCACCGGTTCGCGTATGCTGGTTCAATGACCGTATCGACATTCACAATCCCGGTGGTCCCTTCGGTACCGTTACGCCTGAGAATTTCGGACAGCCTGGTTTGACTGACTATCGGAATCCCAATCTTGCGGATGCTATGAAAACGCTGGGATTTGTTCAGAGATTTGGTGTCGGTATAACAATAGCTCAGGCAGAGCTTCGAAAAAATGGGAATCCTCCGATTGAGTTTCACCCGTCGCGCACGAGCGTTTTGGCGATCTTAAGGAGAAAGCCATGAGCGTACCAGTATTGACATTCTTCAACAATAAAGGTGGTGTTGGTAAAACTTCACTCGTTTATCACTCTTCCTGGATGCTCGCAAAAACGGGTAAGCGTGTTATCGCATTAGATTTAGATCCGTAGGCAAATCTTACATCAGCCTTTCTTGACGAGGATAAATTGGAATCCCTTTGGGAAGATACAAAGAATCCAGGAACGATTTACCAATGCTTGAAACCGCTAACAGAAGTTGGAGACCTGGAAAAACCGAATTTAATTCAAATTGATGCCGATCTTCATTTAGTACCTGGTGATGTGATGTTAGCAGGTTTCGAAGAAACGATATCCAGCGCCTGGCCAGAAAGCATGGGAGATAGCCATCTTTATCGTCCGTTTCGGCTGCTATCTGCCTTCTGGCTAATTGCTCAATGGGCAGCAAAATTGGTTCAGGCTGATTTGATTTTGGCTGACGTTGGACCTAATCTTGGCGCCATTAATCGATCTGCGCTCATTGCGTCCGATTTTGTGATTATCCCTCTTGGCGCAGATTTGTTCTCTCTTTAGGGACTTAGAAATTTGGGACCCACTCTTCGGTCATGGCGAAGTCTTTGGCGCAAACGAATAGACAATTGGAACGAACCGGCATTTGATCTGCCAAAGGATGTATGAATCCTATTGGTTACCTTGTGCAGCAGCACAGCGTGAAGCTCAGTCGACCTCTAAAAGCTTATGATCGCTGGGTTAAAAAAATGCCGGATATGTACCGAATTCACGTATTGCAGGAACCGGAAAGTGGACTGACGCCAGAGAATGATCCATTTTGCCTGGCAATGGTAAAACATTTTCGAAGCTTGGTACCCATGGCTCAGGAAGCACGTAAACCTGTTTTTTCCCTTACACCTGCCGATGGCGCTATCGGTAGTCATGCAGCCGCTGTTCAGGATGCCTACCATGATTTTAGACTCCTCGCCGAAAAATTATGAGAAAAATAGATTGCACAGAATCCGAAATATCCGAAAAAGCAGAATAGCTTTCGTCAATTCTTAACTTTTCAATAATTGTTAATCCCTTTGTTTTAAACGTGGGCATACTCGATTCTTCGTCGGGGAGGTTATCTCATTTCTATACCTTTCACAGGCATAAATTCATCTTCAATGTCATTTTGATCATTTTCGTGTCAATAGCAAAAGGGATATTTTATGAGGGGATTTTGAAGGGTAATAAGAACGCCCCGATATTTTATTGAAACATCGGGGCAAGAATCGAAACATCAATAATATTCAAGCGGAATTATAAATTTCATTTCGTGGAATTCTGTCAGGTTTGAAATCCGCCTGACTGTTATCCATTCTTATGTTTTTGAAATTTAATTAAATCCCCAATCCATTGGCAACGCCATCTCCGTACGCCTTATCTGCTTTTCGAAAATGACCAATCATTTTCTGCTGAATTTCCTTCGGCACATTTTTAAGCGCTCCAACGATGTTCTTTATAAGGCGTTGCTGTTCATCCGATGACATCAATCGAAATAGATTGCCTGGTTGGATGTAGTCCTCATCGACACCCCGTTTTTGATCGTAGCGATCCGCATCACCGGATATTTTTAAGGGTGGTTCGCCGAAAGCGGGATCTGCCTCAGGTCCGCCATAACTATTTGGCTCATAATTTACAGCAGCGCCGGCATTGCCATCAAACCTCATTGCGCCATCACGCTGATAATTATTCACTTGCGCGTTTCGAGCACGGTTAATCGGCAGGCTCTCATAATTTGCGCCGATGCGATATCGATGGGCGTCTGCATAGGCAAAAATTCGTGCCTGGAGCATCTTGCAGGGCGAGAAAGAAATGCCGGGCACTACGTTCGCGGGTGAAAATGCTGACTGCTCGACTTCGGCAAAATAATTTTCCGGATTTCGGTTCAGTTCCAATACACCAACTTCAATCAACGGATAGTCGGCATGGGGCCAGACCTTTGTCAAATCGAATGGATTCCAACGATAATTCTCTGCTTCCGTTTCCGGCATCACCTGCACATAAAACGTCCATTTTGGATATTTCCCACTTGCAATTGCCTCAAATAATTGGCGCGTATGAAAATCCGGATCTTTTCCGGCAATTTCATTTGCTTCTTCCGGCGTCATATTCTGAATGCCTTGATTTGTTTTGAAGTGAAATTTCACCCAGAAGCGTTCAGTTTTGGCATTGATAAAGCTATATGTGTGGCTCCCATAGCCATTCATGTAAGGAATTCCCCTGGGCGTACCGCGATCGGAAAATAGTATCGTAACCTGGTGCAGCGATTCGGGAACCTGTGACCAAAAATCCCACCACATGGTTTCTGATCGTAAATTTGTCTGGGGCACTCGTTTTTGCGTGTGAATGAAGTCAGGGAATTTCATGGCATCACGAATGAAAAACACCGGCGTGTTATTACCGACCAGGTCCCAGTTTCCTTCTTCGGTGTAGAATTTGAGGGCGAATCCCCTGACATCACGAACCGTGTCTGCCGAACCTTTTTCGCCGGCTACGGTAGAAAATCGACCGAACATCTCCGTTTTTTTGCCGATTTTTGAGAATAGCTTCGCTTTGGTATATTTTGTGATATCATGGGTGACCGTAAGCACGCCGTGCGCGCCAGCGGCTTTGGCATGAACCACGCGTTCCGGAATGCGTTCGCGGTTGAAGTGTGCCAGCTTCTCAAGTAAAATATGGTCTTGCAGTAATGTGGGACCGCGGCTTCCAGCCGTAAGCGAATTCTGATTATCGCTCACTGGTATGCCGGCCATGGTGGTTAATCGGTTGGGCTTATTCATAAATTGCCTCCTTGATTTAGTCGTTTCGAAAAAATGTTATCTGCTCAAAATTATTAAATAATAATTATTATTATTCCAGGGAAATTTTTTTTTTAATCCTTCTTCCGACACTCACTGCAAATCACATTGAAATGAACGGTAAAATCAATCAATTCATTATCTTCCTTTACTTCGGAGGGTATTGGCAGTTTATCCAGATCGTCGCTTTTGATGTCGATAATTTTTTTGCACTTCACACAGATAATGTGATGATGATGTTCTTTAATCGGATCATATCTCAGCTTGTTATGCAGCGCCGTAACCTTCGAAATGATTCCATTCTGATCAAATGTCTCCAAAATCTTGTAGACGGTTGCAAATGAAATGGTTGGAAATTCGGGCAACACCGATTTATAGATCATATCGGGACTGGGATGATTATCACTCCTGAGCAGCGCTTTATAAACTGCCAACCGTTGAGGCGTAATACTTAATTCTGCTTGACGGCACGTTTCAACAAATTCATTAAGCAATTCAGTTCTGGAATCCAGGTTCATTCGAAATCCGATTCATTTTTAGATAATAATAATTATCATAAGATAAATCTTTTTTCTATAAAACGCAAGCACTTTTTTTGCTTGAGAAGCAAAAGCTCATCTTTGGGATGATGAAATCTAAAGATTAATGAACCTTTTTGAATCCATTCCATGCAAAGTCCGGATGAAATAGAGCTTTGAATTCCACCCAAAAATACAAGATGCTCCAGGCTTAGGCATCCTGATGCTCCTCCCGCGCGAGACAAATCTTTTACGTTGCGGGAAATTGTATCCTTGAAAAAATCCAACCTTTGTTGAGAAGTTGTGTTACGCTCATAATGATAATTTCAAACATGTCATATTGCAGCCTGACCCGCAATTAGTATAATTGAATTCAAAAATATGGCTTTCTGCCTCTGTGAATCCAACTGGTATCTGGCATCTTCCGCCTAATATGGAATATTTTGAGAGAGGCATTATTTCAGCTATTATTATAAGGCATCACAAGTGCGTGCACAGTCATGTACGAAGCGCTCAATCTCTTCTATGGCGGCTTGAATGTGATCATAGACTGCCACCCGAAATACCGCATTGCCCGAAATCATCGCCGAAAGCCTGGCTCCCTTCGTCGTGTTGAACAGGCAAAGCACCGGTTTCTGCATCATCTCTGCCCTGCCTAATTCATAGCCGACTCCCAGCGAGGGTACAGTAACCTCGGCGACAACCAGATCACATTGGTTCAGCCATTCAATATCCCGTTTAAAAATTTTTGTATCAGTAATACCCTTCTCCCCGTTGATACCCAGCTTGTCATCACCAATATGCTCGGAAAGCACCTGTCCGAATTTTTTAAGGTGAATAATGAGTTCTTGGTAAGCCGTCCTTTCTTCGCGACCACCGCGAATCGAACCAGCAAAGTAGATTTTCATGCAATTGCACCTTTCTTTTTGCTTGACATTCCCGATTAATTTTGCTATGATTGAATCACCTGATCCATGATCTGCGCAAAATGAAACTGCGTCCGTTGAGCACCACGTGTCCTGCTGTTCATGATTCGGCACAGACAATGAAGTAATTTTACATGGAAAGTATTGCGAAAGTTCAGGCAGCGATTCATTGCTCACAAAATTATATTTTGCATAATATAGAGTTATCAGCAGCGCGTATCGTATTCGACTCATTCGAAATTCTGGATTTATCTAGTAGAACACATCGTATCACCACATTACCGGAGCCAATGTGTGATGACGTTTTTCTTGTTTGACCAGACAACCCTCTGGATTGTCCTTATAACGAAATTGGGAGGAAAAAATGACAGATTCGATTGAAAGCGCCAATCCAAATTCAGAGCGGGAATTACTGCTTTCTGTGCGAGAACAGCCATTTTTCAAACGTATCCGGATATATATGAAATTCAGCGGACCGGGATTTTTGCAGAGCGCGATGACGCTGGGTGGCGGCACAGCAGGCGCCTGCCTCGTAGCCGGCTCGCAATTCATGTATGACTTGCTCTGGGTTCAGCCGCTGGCGATGTTCCTCGGCACTATCATCCTGGCAGCAGTTGCCAGGCAAACCGTAAACACCGGCGAGAGACCGTACCAGGCATTCTGGGATCGACTGCATCCGGCGTTTGCACTCGTCTGGGGAATTACCTCGCTGCTCGCCTGTATCATCTGGCACATCCCGCAATACTCGCTAGCTACCACATCGTTCTCCGATATGTTCCATGAATTGGGTCTCGGACGGATCTCCACCTGGATTTTCGCTGTCCCGGTTTTGATATTTTCAATCATCCTCGTGTGGCAATATGATCGCGGGAAAAAGGGTATTCGAATTTATGAGATAGTCATCAAAATACTCGTATGGGGAATTGTTTTTATATTCGCGGTGGTTACGTTCGCCTCAAAACCGGATTGGGGCGGCATCTGGCGTGGCTTCACGTTCCATAATTTCTCGAAGCTCTTCGAACCGGGAGGAGACCAGCGGCTACTTGTGGTTATAGGCATGCTCGGTGCATCGGTTGGGATTAACATGGTATTTTTGTATCCGTACTCGTTGCTGAAAAAGAAGTGGTCACAGGCGCACGAAGGATTGGCTTTTTTCGACTTGATTTCCGGGATGACCATCCCATTCATCCTGGCAACGACGTTTATCATCATAGGAACCGCGAATACAGTGGGACGCCTGGAGCCGGAATACAAAATCACGCAACAGACGTATGAATCACTGCATGAACAGAGAACGCCGGCAGCCACCGCCGAAAAGCTGAAACCCCTCAACAATTTGAAATTCACTGGAAAAGAGGCATTTACCGGTGCTCTCAGGGCAGTTTTGCGCGACGATGCAGCAGCCGATATCACCATACCTCTGATCTTGAAACAAGCACGAATTCCAATACGAAGCCTGATGGACATCACAAAAGTGCTCAGCGGTAGCCTGGGACTGCGCCTTTCCGCGCTGATTCTCGGCATCGGACTCATCGCCATTGCCTTCTCAACAATTACCACCCACATGTTGGCGGCTGGTTTCATCGCCTGTGAAATGTTTAAGATGCCCTCGGATGGCTGGTCCTACCGGCTGTTCGCATTGCTGCCGGCAATCGGGATTGTTGGAGCCGGTTTGAAAATTCCCTTCTGGCTTGCGGTCTTTACTTCAGGCATCGCAGTGGTTTTCATGCCCATTACGCTCATTGGCTTCCTGATTTTGCAGAACAGCGTTAAATATCTCGGGAGCGCCATGCCTGTCGGCGGCAAGCGTTTGGCGTGGAATATCGGGCTGGGATTGGCGATTTTGATCACGGCTGCAGCCAGCATCATTCGCTTTGCACTGAAGATGATCTGAGAGCGGCACAATTGTTACCTTGACCAATCACAGGGGGCAGCTACAAAATGAAAATCATTTTAGGCAGGATAACAGGATTATCAAGATTCACACGCTTAAACGTCGATTATTTTGGTAGATTCATTTAATCGATACCAATATTGATGAGTCTGTTGATATAACTTAAATTTCTAAAATGAAAAGCAAATCATACCATTAATTCATTCATTTCTAAGGTTAAAATATTTCCCGCTAAATGCACGAAGTACGCGAAAAAGGCTCTCGTGTTATTTCGTGGGTTTAGTGGTTAGTGGGCTTATATCCAGTAGCCAAATCACAGTTTAGTATAAAAAGTATAATGCTATTTTTCGAATCCCAATCCTGTTAGAGATAGTTCGACGACGATTCAATTCATACAAAAGCGCTTAAATCAACAGCGTCATTAAGCATCCTGTATATCCGGCATATCCTGTTATCCTGTCAAATTAAATTTCCGTAAATACACCATATTTCAGTATCTCCTGATCGCGTTTCTCATAATCTACAAAAATCCTTTCAATCAAATTGGAGAGACGAAATGATCCCGATATCAAAATATACCAAATTCATCGCACCTTTCTTATTGCTAATTATTGCTTGCAGTGGAACGGATCCGAAATCCGGCGACACCTGGATCCGCATCAACCAACTGGGATACTTTCCCCAATCCGTGAAAATCGCTGTACTCGGAAGCAAAGACAGCATCGGGTGCACGGAATTTTCATTGAGTGATGCTGCGACTGGTAAACCGGTTTGGACATCCGAAACGATTCGAAGCGCCGGTGCCTGGGGACCTTTTAAATCGACTTACCGTCTCGATTTCAGTTCATTTCAGCAGCCCGGATGCTACACTTTGAAAGCAGCGACTGCGCAATCGCCTCCCTTCCGTATTGCCGCCGATGTTTACGATGGCACTGCCGATTTTCTGTTGCGCTATATGCGCCAGCAGCGCTGCGGCTTCAATCCGTTTCTCAGGGACTCCTGCCACACGCACGATGGCTACACCATTTATGGACCCATGCCCGATGGCACGCACATCGATGTTACCGGCGGCTGGCACGATGCCGGAGATTATTTGCAGTATGCCGCGACATCGGCGAATGCAACCTTTCACCTGCTTTTTGCCTGGCGCGAGTTTCCCACCGCGTTCACTGATTCGTTTGACGCCAGCGGATTGCCAGGCAGCAACGGTCTGCCGGATGTGCTGGACGAAGCCC
>JAFGMA010000142.1 GCA_016927835.1 Candidatus Zhuqueibacterota bacterium
CCGGTTTTTCCGTTTCTGTGCGATTACAAACGCGTCTGGCAAATGGACCTGGCGAAAGATGCGTATGCTGAATTGTGCGACTATTTCCGAAGATTTGATCCGCTGCACCAACGCGAAAATGATATTTTCACCAGACTCGGTTACATCGATGTGCAGCACTTGTGCCCTCGAATTCGCGCTGAAGTCATGATGGGTGTGGGACTGATGGATACGGTTTGCCCCCCTTCAACGCAATTCGCCGCGTACAACAAAATCACCAGCAAAAAATCGCTGACGATTTATCCGGATTTCGGTCATGAAGGATTGCCCGGACACCAGGATCGAATTTTTGAATTTTTAGGGCGACTTTAACTTGAATTATTCATAAAAATTGGATATAAATGAGTTAACACATCGCGAAACCATAGAATTAACCACCATCATGAATTCAAATTCAGTTTGTAAGACGTATCAAGATCAATGAAGTTAAGTACTAATACATTTTTCACATCCATAGGCTCAATTTTAGGTTTTCAGCCTGTTGATTTCACCAATGATATTCTGCTAAGTTTAAAGTAATTTTAGGTTTAGCCACAGATTGGCACAGATGAAACACAGATTATTCATCATGCATTGCTGTTATCTGTGTTCAATCAGTGTAAATCCGCGGCAAAAAATAGTGTTGATTTGCTTTTTATCTGAATTATGTATGCCGCCTGATTGTCAGGACAGCAGCAAGTTTGTGAATAATTCAGGTTAGTGCGATCCGTCGGGATAAAGATAAAATACGTTGATAAGACTCACTCAACCGCGATTTATGGACAATTCGGACAAACCTGAGTTATAACTATTCGTGTGCAGCAATACTCACATCATCATCGGAGGCGTATATGTTTATTCAACTCGAGCTTTTCATCGGGTTTATGATGCTGGCTTTATTTTTCATGACTGCCTGCATTGCGCAGGAACGTTGGGCTGTGCTTTTCGACGAGCAGGAAGCGCAGGATGAAGCCATTAAAGTAGCGTTTGCTGATTTGCAGGAAGCCGGGCAGCAATTCGGAGTTTGCTTTGAAATGGTGGCGTCTCCTGCTGAAGCGTCGGATAATCTCTTGCTCGTGGGAAACCCAACCACCAATGAATATCTAAAGATTTTCATTCGAGAGCATGGCATCAGCCTGCCGGCGGTGACCCATCCGGAAGGACACGCCATTTTAACTTATCATGCCGGCGGAAAGAAAACCGTCATCGTGAGCGGCAGTTCCATTCCGGGAAATGTTTATGGTATTTTCTGGCTTTGTGACCGCTTGCGTGTGCTAAAAGGTTTGCCCGAGATCAATACGCTTCGCGAGCCGTCCCTGGACATTCGATATACGCGCATCTTCGTCAAAAACAGAGCTGACATCCAGCGCGCGCTTCGCTACGGATTGAATCTGATTTACATTCAGAGCACCCTGGGATTGGTTCCCTGGAATTCCGAGCCTGAGAACACGGAAAACGCCAGGAACCGCGAACAGGCGCGCGAATTAATCGATTACGCGCATGCGCTGCATCTGAAATGCCTGGTGATGGGCACCGAATTCACCTATCACCCGTCCATTCTGGAAGAATTCAATGCGACGCTCTCCCCGGCTGATCCGTGCTTTTGGGATGCAATGCAGGCAAAATTCAGACGATTGTTTCAGGAGTTGCCCGAGCTCGATGGCGTGGTTGCCTTCACCGGTCCGGAACAACATTTCTGGGGCAATTACCGCGCGTTCGATGTGATGCATGATGATAAAAGCTGCGAATGGACCCTTGAAAAACGCTATCGAACATTCATTAAAAAGGTACAGCATGTGGTCGTCGGTGAATTCGATAAAATCTATCACCACCGCACGTGGATGACCAATTGCTACGAACAGCAAGCGCGCCCGGAAGTATACAGAGAAATTTTCACCGACGATGTTCCCACCAAAAACTTGTTTCTGATTCCCAGTTTCACTCAAAATGATCGCTGGTGGCATCAGCGCTACAATCCCACTTTCAACTTGACGCCGCATAAGATGCTGACAGTCATGGAACCGATGAATTATTACGAAAGCTCGAATGCCAATCTTTTCCCCACGTTCCCGGGACAATATTACCAGGCAGGTTTGCAGATGGTGCTGGAATCGGAAAAATGCAATCTGAAGGGCGCGAGTTTCGATTTGCACCCGAAGGAGGATTTCCGAACCCCGACTGTGACAGCTTACACGGGTTTCCGACTGGGCTGGAATCACCTTGAATCGCCTGAAACAATCGCCGAGGAGTTCTGTCGCATCTATTTTGGCGAAGCCGCTGCCAAAGGGATGGCAGAAATTTACCTCATGTCACCGGTGGCATACAAGTACGGGCTATTCATCGAGCCGGTCGCTTACGGGGATTTCAATTCGCTGCCGCATATTCGGGTGGGTACATTCCCGGCGCAGGGATACCCGCGCATCGATAATGGTAAAGAGCATATCCGGTTCTGGCGGGAAATTTATTTACGCTGTAAACCATGGCTGACGGAAACCTACGACGATCTCGATCACGGTCTGGAAGTGGCGAATGAGATGTGCGAAAAATTCAAAACCGTGAAAGCGTTAATTGCGGATGAACAATTGGCGCAAACCGTTGAAAATTCGCTGAACATGACCCGGCGACTCATTCAAACCAACAATTCATACACAAGGGCAGCTTTTGCATATTTTGCCTACACGGATGCGCCAGATGAGGCGAACAAAACCGATTTGGCAGCGCGCTTTAAAACATTACAGCAGGCACGCAGCGCGTTTACGGGAACGCGCGGATTCGGGTATCAGCTTTTCGGCGTCGATCAACTGATTGAAAATATCAAGGCTGCGCTGGATGATTTGCCGCGCGCCATGCAGGTGCTGAAACATGCACCCGATCGCGAGAAAATCGAACAGACCATCGCCTTGCAGCAGGAGAAATATCGTGAAGTACTGGCGAATTACCCAAAAGAAGCGATCAAATTTCTGCATTGGGAAGGTTTGATCGATGGGCGCGACATCCTGAAGGTCAGCGGAAACCAGGCAGAAATCATTCATTTACGGTGGGATCCGCCAGAGGTGAAAGCATGCACATTTTTCGAGCCGCTGCCGGCGCAAAAGCTCACCGTCATCCCGAAAGACATTCAATCTCGACCGATGCATCCGTTTATCATCGAACAACCGTCAAGTGAAAATGGTTACGCTGTCCAGGTTTATCTTTACGATGCCCCGGAAGGGCGCGACTGGTTCAAATTCGATTTATATTATATCCTGAAATCGCCTGAAGAACTGCACCTGGAACTGCCCTGGTGAAATACTCGGCTGCGCGTTGTTTGCGCTGTGACAGCGGATCAACCTCCGGATAGCTATCACCAGATTTACTTAATTTACTTCGGAGCACATCGTCTGAGTGAATTGATGCAGTCAATTCACTCCTTACGTCGATATCAATCTGGAAATTCAACTAAAAATTGAATTGTTGAATCAGCGCTTGAAATGTGTTATTTGAATATGTACGCAATTTGAAAAAGTGCTTTCCCAATCTACAAATCGAATCCCGCCAAAACACAATCTGGTTCGTTATATTTCATTTCATCGGTTGCCTGCGCGATCAGCCACCCAAGTTGCGAACAAATTACTAACCTGGATGAACGCCAATCCTGTCCTGCCTTGTAAAAATCATTACTATTCACGTGTGTCATTTTTTAGACAGGATAACGGGATAAACATGATTTATACAATAGCTTATGATTTTGTAAAATCCTGGTCTTTCTGTTTCCTGTGATTTTTGCTATCTAAAAGCTCATAAACAAGCCCACCGGCTTTGCAATAATGATCAAACAATTAGCAGCCTAACCTTCAAATTCCTTGATGATTTATTGTCCAATATTGAACCGTTCAGTTGACGAGTTGATTAACATGATTAGAATCAAAAACTTTTAAATCCCATCAAAAGCACCTGAGTGATGCTAGAGATTCGTAAAACCAACGAATCTAATTGTATAGAAAAAACTTATTCATTTTAAGTTTCTTGATAGTTTCAAAAAATGTAATCCCGCAGTTTCTGGCTCCCAAACCTGGTTCCCAAACTCCAGTTTGAAACCAAGGACGCATAGTAAACCATGCAAAGATCCAATAATTGAGCTATTGCGCAAATCCTGAAATTTTTCTTGCATTTTAGCGATATGGCTATTATCTTGTAAATCTTTATTTCATTTCATTTATTCACTCTGTCCGAAAAATTAAGCAGAATCCGGTTGACGCGCATTTTTGCCCCACCAGAGGAATGATACCGGGTATCTGGGAATTTTTACCAAATAGCTATTGGTCTGAGATTTCGGTTGGCGCTGCACTTGACAACCGGAATCTTCGAAAAGACAATAAATGCTGAGCCGGATTTCATTAGAGGATTCATGGCTAATCCGATAATTAACACCCAGCGCAACTATTCGGTTTTGATTAAACCGGCAGGTCCCGATTGCAATTTGAATTGCAGCTATTGTTTTTATTTATGCAAATCGAGTCTGTTTCCTGAAACGAAACGCCACAGGATGACCATAGAGGTTTTGGAAGAGCTTACGCGCCAATTGATGCAAAATGGCGGGATGCATCCGAGCTTTTTATGGCAGGGCGGAGAACCGACATTGATGGGATTGGATTTTTTCCGGCAGGCGATAGAATTGCAAAAAAAATACGGACGCAGCGGACAGAGTGTGAGTAACTCGCTGCAAACCAATGGCTTGCTCATTGATGAAGGATGGGCGAAATTCCTGCATGACTATCAATTCCTGATCGGGTTGAGCCTCGATGGTCCCCAGGCGCTTCATGACACCTACCGCAGGTCTCCGGGCGGACAGGGATCGTACAAATTCGTCATGCGCGCCGCCGAGCTGTTCAACACCCACCAGGTTGAATTCAACATCCTGTGCCTGATAAACGATGTCAACGTGCGCGATGCTGAAAAATTATTCAGATACTATACGGATAACGGATTCCGATATCTGCAATTCATTCCCGCGATTGAACTGGATGCGCATGGCAAGGTCGCGCCTTTTTGCCCTGATCCCGAAATGTATGGCAGGTTTTTATGCGATTTATTCGATGCCTGGTATAATGACGGACAGCCTGAAATTTATATCAGGACATTTGAGGATATTTTGCACATCTATTACGGATTGCCCTCACCAGGTTGCATTTTTCGAGAAATTTGCGGCGATTATGTGGTTGTGGAACATACCGGCGGAGTTTATTCATGTGATTTTTTTGTCGATCCGGAGCATCATCTCGGTGATATTTCCGAAGACGGATTGATTCCGCTTTTTGATTGTGCCAGACAAAAGGATTTTGGCTGTTCCAAGGCGGATCTGCCAAATGAGTGCCATGCATGTGAATTCCTGCGCTATTGTTACGGCGGCTGCCTGAAAGAACGCGTCTTCAGATGCGGTGGCAATACGGTCAGTTCAAACTATTTTTGCAGTGCATACAAAACATTTTTTGCATATACAGATTCGCGTTTCAAGCAGTTAGCCGAATTTGTGAAGCGCCGCAATGAAGAACAGCGCCAGCGAGAGCGACGTCTTGCTATATTAAAACGTTGGCGAAAGCTGAATCCCGGAAAAGAACCCGGTCGCAATGAATCCTGTCCCTGCGGAAGCGGCAAGAAATACAAAAAGTGCTGCCAGACCGAGTTTAATAAATTAGCGTGATTTTCATTTGACATTCGACAAAAAACATCGTAGCTTTAGTAAATGAAAACCTTTCAGTCGGTTGTGCCGCGAAATACGCAACAACACCGGCTGGGAAAAACCAATCAATAGTCGCACCTGTCTTGATGAATATCAATTTTATCATATTGCCATAACAAACCTAAACCTGAACCAAAGAAAGGAGCGGAGGATGGAAAACATCACGCGTCGGCGAGCAATGCAAACCATTGGCGTCACAGCAGTTGGATTGAGTACCTTCTCGGCGAAGAGCTTTGCGAGAATTGTCGGAGCAAACGATCGTATCAATATTGGTATCATTGGCTGCGGCGGAATGTCCAATTCGCATCGGAAGAGCTTTGTGGAAAACAAGGATAATGACAACATCGATGTCATAGCGGTCTGCGATGTTTTCACCAAGCGGATGGAAAAATTCGCGGAAAAGAGTGAAGCGGCTTCATTCCCTGAGTATAAAAAATTATTGGAATCGAAGGATGTCGATGCTGTGCTCATCGGAACGCCCGAACACTGGCATCATCGGATGATTATCGATTCATTGGATGCCGGGAAACACGTTTATGTCGAAAAACCCATGACGCATAAAATCGATGAAGCCCGGGAAGTTGTTGATAAAACCAATAAGAAGAAAAAACTGAAAGTGCAGGTTGGCGTCCAGGGGATGTCGGATCACACGTATCGCATTGCCAATGAATACATCAAAGCCGGCTATCTGGGCAAAGTCCTGCTGGCGCAAATCGATTATTCGCGGCACTATTTGGATGATTTCTGGGCGTACAAAATCGATGAAGATGCCAAGCCCGGGATCAACCTGGACTGGGATGCGTGGCTCGGACCCGCGCCGAAACGCCCCTGGGATCCGGATCGCTGCTTCCGTTGGCGCCGCTACTGGGATTACTCTGGCGGGATCGCAACCGATTTATTTGTCCATCGCGTCACCCGGCTCATCAAATCGATTGGACTGGATTTTCCGAAATACGTGTCTGGCACCGGCGGTAAATTCAAATTCACCGACAGCCTGGCTGAAATACCGGATACGTTCAATATGCTGGTAGATTACCCGGATGGACCCACGGTGAGCCTGGTTTCCACTATGGCAAATGGCATGTCCATTCGCCATGCGATACGCGGATATAAGGCAACCATGGAATTCACCGGTGATGGTCTGAAAATCATCCCTGAGCCGGATATGGAAGGCTATAATAAAGATGAAGCCACCGGTGAGGTGAAGCCACTGGTTGTTCATCGCAAACTCGGCGGAGAAGATATCACATTGCATCATCGTAACTGGTTCAATGCAATCCGTTTCGATGAAGAAATTCGCTGCCCCGTGGAATTGGGGTATTACGCAGTCGTTGTTTGCGCCATGGGCGTCGAATCATATCGCCGCCGCGCTTATCTCGAATGGGATCGCAAAAAAGAAACCTGGCAAATTGCCAAAAGCGACGATAAATACGGATTGAAATAATTTATTCGGCGGGTGCCACGCACATCAGACAGCTAGCAACGCTTCCTTTTTTTACACCACCTTGTTTGTTTCGTGCGTGGCGTTATTTTATTTTTCAGGATTTAAGAGGAGCGAGATGACGCGTCGCGAAAGACTGAGACGATGCTATTTTCATGAAGAACTGGATCGACCTGCCGTGTACAGTCGTACCGGATTTCCTCCCAACGATCCCGGTTACGATCAGCTTCGAGCTTACCTTTCGGAATACACCGAGTTGAAGCACGGCTGGGATAGTTCCCGAGTTGAATTTGAAATTCCGCCTGGTATTAAAACCGAGCCATATTCTGAAGACTTCCGGAAGAAAATTACGATCCTGCACACGCCCAAAGGTGATTTGCAGGCGACGCATTTTGTCGGCTTGAAAAACCAGCCCGGGATGCACGAAACCTTTTTCCTCAAAGATCGCGCCGATGCTGAAAAATACCTGTCCCTGTCACTTCCGGAACTCAGCGGCGATACATCATCATTTTTCGAACTGGATGCCCAACTCGGAGACGCAGGAATTGTTGATGTCAGCCTGGGTTTTAATCCGGCTGGTCATGTGGCAGAGCTGTTCGGTTCGGAAATGTTTGCGATCATGTCCGTGACCGACAGGGATATGATTGATGCGCTGTGCCAGCGCCGGATGAAAATTCTCATCAACCGTTTGAAATTTTTGTTGAGCCGAAAAGTCGGACCGTATTTTTCAATGCTCGGACAGGAATATATCGTTCCCCCGCTGCACGGACCGGCTGATTTTTACGCATTCAATGTGAAGTATGACAAGCCCATCATTGATTTGGTGCATGAAGCCGGGGGCAGGATCCATATCCATTGCCATGGTTCTATCAAAGATATTTTCCAGGGATTCATCGATATGGGCGCGGATGTATTGCATCCCTTTGAGCCTCCGCCGCAGGGGAATATCACGGCACGCGAAGCCAAGCACCTGGCAAGGGACAAATTGTGCCTCGAAGGGAATATTCAAATCCACCGGATGTACGACGCATCGCCGGAAGATATCCGGCAGGAAACTGAGCAGCTCATTCGTGATACTTTTGACGACCATAAAGGGCTGATTGTCTGTCCCTCGGCATCGCCATATTTGCCGGGGCAGGGCGAAGCGTGTTTCCCTCAATACAAAGCGATGATCGACACGGTGCTGGAATGGGGTAGTTGATTCGACAAGATGCCCGATTTTAGCGATTCGTGATAAATCCGAATTTACTCTCGATTCCAAGCCATTGAAAAACGAAAACACACTATGCGTTCACTCTCTGCAATGATTTCCGCCAACAGCACCCCTTCCGAAAACACGAACCGTCTTCCGAAAACCATCGGCTATTACGCCGCGATAATCAGTCTGGGATTTGTCACGGCATCGCTTGGACCGACGCTGCCCGATTTAGCCCGGCAAACCATGTCAGGGTTGAGTGCGATCAGTTACCTGTTCTCAATCCGCTCCTTCGGGTATTTTTGCGGCTCCATTTTCGGGAGCCGGCTTTATGACAAATTTCCCGGGCATCCGTTGCTTTCAGGCATGTTGTTCAGCATGGTTATCCTCATGTTCCTGGTGCCGCTAACTCCGTCATTATGGCTTTTGCTTCTCTTTTGGCTACTCACCGGATTTGCCTCCGCGACCCTCGACGTGGGCTGCAACACGCTCATCGTCTGGGTGCATGGGAGGAAGGTCGGACCGGTGATGAACGGATTGCATTTTTTCTGGGGCATGGGTGCATTTTTGTCGCCGATCATCATCGCCCGCGCCATGCTCATCGACGGGCAACTCACCTGGGCGTACTGGAGCCTTGCAGTACTGCTGCTGCCCGCTGCAATCTGGATACTTTTTTTTCCCAGCCCAATGCCCGTAGTCGGGGACGATGAAAAAAAAGACCATCAATCGCATAAAACCCTGGTGGTGCTGGTGGCATTGCTGTTTTTGCTCTACGTGGGCGCAGAGTCGGCTTTTGGCGGCTGGATTTTTACGTATGCAACCAAACGATTCTCGGTAACGGATACCGATGGCAGACTTCTGACTTCGATTTACTGGGGCGCACTGACAACTGGACGGCTGCTGAGTATTCCGCTCGCGCTGAAATTCAAACCACACATCTTGTTGACGGCAAATTTCAGCGGCTGCCTTTTGAGCATCATCTGCCTGTTGCTGTTCGGAAACGACGTGCTCTGGTGGGCTACTATAGGATTCGGCTTGTCGATGTCATCGATCTTTCCGACAGTGTTGGCATTCGCCGAAAGAAGGCTGAAAATTACCGGCAAGCTCACGGGCTATTTCTTCGCTGGCGCGAGTTTCGGCGCCATGATTTTGCCCTGGCTCATCGGGCAGCTTTTCGAGTCAGTGGGACCCGGGATCACAATGGTTGCTATTCTGGTTGATATGGGACTCGCGTTCGGCATTTTTATACTCCTGATGCTGCATTCAAATCGAACAGTCCGAACCTGATACACTTTCACAATGGAGGCTGAATGAAAAACTCTTACAATTTATCGCAATTGAACTGGCGCGTGGCAGGATATGTACCCCACGAATGGCGGCTTCAAAAAACGCTGGAAATTGATGCCAAGCCCGATGCCGATATCCTGCCCGTTCCGGCGAAGGTTCCCGGATCGGTTCAAATGGCGCTTCGCGAAGCAGATCTGATTCCCGATTGGACGCTCGGTCTGAATGCGCGCCATTGTGAGTGGGTGGAAAATAGGCACTGGATTTTCGAAACGCTGATTCCCGATGACTGGATACCCAAAGGCAGGCAGGTTAGGCTGCGATGCCTGGGGCTCGATGGTTTCGGACTGATTCGGCTGAACCATCAGGACATCTATTTTTTCCGAAATAGCCATATTCCGCACGTTGTCGAATTGACGTCACACCTTCAGGCAGAAAATAATCGCCTTCAAATTATTTTCGAGTGTTCGCCGCGCTGGTTGGGGCAATTCGGCAGAACATCCCAAATGAAGGAATTAAAACCGCGATTCAATTATTTCTGGGATTGGACGAGTCGGCTGGTGCAAATCGGTTTCCGGGATGATATGGTTATCGAAGTCAGCGATGGATGTGAAATTCAAAACCTCACAACGGTTACTTCTGTTGATCCGGCGTCGCGCACCGGTGCGCTTCAAATTAGCGGAAAGGTTCGCGCCGATGCAGCGTGTTCCCTGCATGCGACGCTTTCGGACGGGGAGGAAGTGATCCGGGCGGCGCAGATTACACCTTCAGAATTTAACGCGCACGGGTGGCTTTGGAAAGAGCTGCCTGTGAAATTGTGGTCGCCCAATGGTCTGGGCGAACAACCGTTGTATTCGTTTGAAATCAAGCTGATCGATTCAGGCGGAAAGAAGCACGATCGGATCGCGCGCCGGCTCGGTTTCAAGCACATTTCCTGGCAGCCGTGCAAAGGAGCGCCTGAAAACGCCAATCCCTGGTTGTGCGTCGCAAACGGAACCCCATTTTTCATCCAGGGTGCGAACTGGGTTCCGATTCGCCCGAATTTTGCCGATGTGCCGCTTTCAGAGTATCGCAAGCGGCTGGTGCTCTACCGGGACCTGGGATTCAATTTGTTGCGCGTGTGGGGAGGCGCCACACTTGAAAAACAATGCTTCTACGATCTTTGTGATGAACTGGGACTTTTGGTGTGGCAGGAATTCCCGCTCTCCTCGTCGGGGGTGGATAATGTTCCGCCGGATGATGAGCAGAGCATTGCCGATTTTTCTGAAATTGCCCGTGCCTATATCTTGCTGCGCCAACAACATGTCTCACTCGCCATCTGGTGCGGCGGCAACGAATTGCTCTGGGATCTGGAACGAAGCGGCGGGGTGAGGGAGAAGCCAGTCGGTTTGGACCATCCGCTGATCCGGCGCTTGCATGACATTGTCACCGAATTGGATCCTGAACGGCGCTTCCTGCCGTCATCTCCTTCGGGACCGGTTTTCGAAGCGCGAAAAGAGGATTTCGGCAAAGGCTTGCATTGGGATGTACACGGTCCCTGGAAGCCAAAAGGCAGGCTGGAACAGACATGGTTTCCCCTATGGGACGAGGATGATGCCCTCATGCACTCGGAGATCGGTGCGCCCGGATCTTCTTCAGCAGAATTGATCCGGAAATATAAAGGCGATTGCGCCGAATTTCCTGCAGCGCTTTCGAATCCCCTCTGGCGGCGCTCCCCATGGTGGATCGAGTGGGAGGTTTTCATCGAGCACACCGGGCGTGAGCCGCGCGATCTGGAGGAGTATGTTGCCTGGGCACAACAGCGCCAGGCGCGCGCATTGAGTTATGCTGCTGAATGCTGCAAAAAACGGTTTCCCGCCTGCGGCGGTTTCATCATCTGGATGGGACACGACTGCTTCCCATGCACCGCCAATACGTCCGTCATAGATTTCGAAGGCAATCCGAAACCCGCAGCATTGGCGCTGGCAAAAATATTTAAAAGCGGGCAAGCATGAGCCTGCAATTGATCAGAAGGTTTGGATTTTATTCCGGAAAAGGTTTCATTTTATGTTGCAGGGTCTGCTTTTCATCGTTCTGACCGGTATATTATGGAGTATCGTCGGCATCGTTTTCGGCTATATCGCCAGGAAGCGGTTTGATTTCATCGCGGTGATGGGAATTTCAACCCCATTCAACGCGCTTATGACATGGCTATTCGTGGCTGACCATCAGCAGTTATTCAATGATGGTGTTTCTCGTACCCCGGAACTCATCCTGGTGATGGTGCTATCCGGAATCATTTCGGTGATCGCCTTCATCATTATGCAGCAGGCGATGCGAATCGGGCATCACGGAATCATCTGGACGATTTCGCAATCAGCCATGGTGATCCCGTACTTGTTTGGCGTGCTTGTTTTCGGCGAATCTGTGCCGCTGCTGAAAGGACTCGGCATGCTGGTGATTTTGAGCAGTTTCGTCTTGCTGGGCATCGGAAAAAACAGCGCCAGGCTGGTACACGGGGCAGAGGCTGGCACAAGCTGGTTTATTTTGGCGCTGGTGGCATTTCTGCTTCTGGGGATCCACCAGAGCCTGACAACTCTGCCAACCTACTGGCACAATTGGCAGGATAGCGCCAGGCTTCGCATTCCGCTAATCTACTCCGGACTTGCACTGGGCTATCTGACGCTGATGTTCCTGGGCAGGCGGATCGCAAATCGGCGTGAATTATGGTTGGCGCTGATCCTTTCCGCCGTTGGCATTCCCAGCAATCTGATGCTTTACAGGGGGATGGACCTGCTGAGACAGGTAAACATGGTTTCTATCTCCTATCCGCTGGCACTGGGGATCACCATTGCCAGTTTCGTGTTGTATAATCTGTGTATCGTACGCGAACCCACTTCTAAAATCAGCCTCATCGGATTGGTGGCTACCGTGAGCGGTCTGGTTTTGATCTCAGTCTGAAATGCGGAGCGCCGAAAAAGAGTTCAGGCATGACAAAGACGTACAAGTTTGAAATAGAGAGAAACGATATCAATTCTGCACCGGGTTTTTGAAGGATTATAGTCAAAATTATTATAGTCAAAATATTTAACGGCTAAACAGAACCATAAGATAGCAAGCAAGTGCATAATTTTTTCAGTCATTTTGACATCAATTATTTTGACTTATAAGAAGTAGCTTTAAAATAGAAAGCTGCTAACCTGGATTATTCATATAAATTGCTTAAATCAGAATTTTCGGGGATTCTGCGACATTCGGACGAAAAGCAAGCAACTAAGATTTAGCTACTGATTTTCACAGATTTAACACGGATAAAAGCAACACAGCACGATAATTCCGTGTTTCATCTGTATCAATCAGTGGCTTAAAAAAATGAATACGTTTAAATTTTATCCCTTGCGAGCGCCTGGATCGACATTTTAGGAGGTGGGATAACAGAAGCTACCCAATCAAATGGTTTAAGTGGCTATTAATCAAAATTATTATTAAGCAAAATGTCCA
>JAFGMA010000143.1 GCA_016927835.1 Candidatus Zhuqueibacterota bacterium
CATGTCATTGCGAGCGTAACGCAGTGGAGCGAAACAATCTCTATGTTTACAGTAAGTTATGAGATTGCTTCGTCGCTCGTACCTCGCAATGACAAACTAATATTACTTTTTAACCCTTAATGAATATATTTCCGTCTCTTGACCGCTCCTTTGCCCAATTCAATTTATATTCGGAGCTAAAAAAAATGCCAAAATTCTGTCATCTCAGGGCTTCTTTTAGAATTAATTTTGTAGCATCCACAAATTAGCCAGATGTTAGCCAATCTCTCATAGTATTTACTTTTTTGACTGATGACACCATTTTTTTATCACGACACAAAAGCTTCCATACTTTTCGACCATGATCAAGAAGAAGGTCTTTCAGATTCACCGGATAATAGAGATAGATTTTTTTGGAGCGTGAATGAACCTGGTACATCGAAGCGATGACTTCAGGGGATGGGAAAACTCTTTTTAGAAAAAATATTGCTTTATCTCGAAGGTTTTTGCGTCGCATAAAATGGGAAAATTTTTGGGGTAATGGCAAAGCGTCGTTGTTATCATCGAATATAATCTGCTCAGCCAATGCAGCCACTGAAACATCGAAATCAGGTGATTTGAGCGCATCCAGGACTTTAGTCGGTATTGACGCTTCCAGCAACTTATCTGCGAGATAAAGCGTTAGATAGAGGCACTTGTCTACTCCCCATTGCTTAGCGCGAAGGTGTAGTTGGTTCCAATCAATTTCATCCTTGTAATGCCAGATAGTTAGAGCTATGTCACACAAAGATATTAGCCTCCAATAAAACGCATGATTAAACGAAGCATGCAAAGCAAGGTACAATAAAAGGTCCTCAGGGGCTAGTACTAGCGTTTTAACACCAGCTATAGTAGCCGACTGTGTTTTTTCCCACAATGAAGCAACATCTATTTTAAAGGAATCGATTTCGATTGTCCAGTGAATATCGAAGTAATTATTATGAAAGTTTGTGAAAGTGGGTTTTCGGATTGTTGAAGAAAGCTCATTTATATTTATGGGGCGTGTCGAGTTATACCCCATTTTCAAAAATTTTTCTGCAACCCTGGGTAAATCGGCTTTTTTTACCATTAGATCCACGTCCTCCATCGGTCGGAGGGCAAGATTATTATAAACAATTTCCGCCAGGTGTGCTCCTTTGAGTACGATTACCGGAATGCCATCATCTTGCAATATCCTGAGAACTTCAGAAAGCTCATTGAATAGTCTCATGTTCCTGGCTGCGCTATTGAGATAAATTTTATGTAATCTGTTTACAATATTTACTGGAATCGCAACCTCTGAACTGACCGATTTTAAACGTTGGTAAAGCAAAGGAGCGACACTATGCTTAATCGATAGTTCAACAACATTCTCCCACTCAACGCTTGATATTCGTTTGAGCTCTGCGGCGCTTATTTTCTTTACATCCGCCTTGAGGCAATAGAGTAATGTTTCTGTTCCCTGCTCCATATCACTGAATCCTTTATTTATAATATTGAGCCTGGGTCTCGAATAGACGTGCATACATTCCCCCACGCTGAAGGAGTTCATCATGGGCGCCGCTTTCTTTAATTCGTCCGCCATTCAGCACATAGATGCGGTCAGCCATGCGGACCGTTGAAAAGCGGTGACTGATGAGAATCGCGGTTTTTCCCTCAGCTAATCGGTGGAAATTTTGGAAAACTTCGTATTCGGCTTTAGCATCCATGGAACTTGTCGGCTCATCGAGCACAATGATCTGAGAATTATTCAGATATGCGCGCGCCAGGGCAATTTTTTGCCACTCACCGATGCTTAGTTCCTCGCCATCCTCAAACCACTTCCCCAGAATCGTTTCGTATCCGGCTGGCAATCTGTCAATTATATCATCAGCGCCGGAAAGGCGCGCGGATGAATAAATTTTTTCGTCATTCAAAGCGAGATTGATATTTCCGAACCAGATATTTTCCCGTGCTGTTAGATGATATTTTGCATAATCTTGAAAAATAACGCTGATTTGCTGCCGCAACTCTGAAATTTTAAAATCGCGCAGATCAACACCATCAATCGTTATTTTCCCGGAGGACGGATCGTACAAACGGCACATCAGTTTTATCAATGTTGTTTTTCCCTCACCGTTCTCTCCTACCAGCGCCACTTTCTCTCCGGGTCGAATGGCAAATGTAACATCCTCAAGCACTTTTCTGGCGCCAGATGGATATTGAAAATTCACATGGTCAAATACGATGCCGGTTTGCATGATTTTGGGAACGGGGATGGGATAGTGTGGTTCTACAACCTTTGGTTTCAGATCAAGGAACTCATAGAGATTGGATAGAAACAGGTTATCCTCGTAAAGGGCAGCCAAACTGCCCAGCAGCTCCTTCAGATAGCTTTGTCCGCGTTGAAATGCCTGGTAATACATGATCATATCGCCCAGGGTGATGCTGCCATATACCGTTCGGTAGGCAAAAAAGGCATAGGATCCAAGGGCAGCAACAGTCGCCCCAATTTGAGCTGTCAACTCCGCAAGGGAACGTTTTGTAGCGATTCTCAGTCGTTCCCGGCGGATCAATTGGCGCAAATCACGAAAGCGTCCGATGAACAGGTTTCCTAAATCAAACAGACGAACTTCTTTAGCATGCATATCGCCGGTGAGCAGCCAATGAAAATAGTAAGCTTTACGTTCCACTGAGGTCCGTTCACGCTGCCAGCGATACATCTTATTGGCATATTTTAGACGTACAAGGATACCGGGCATTACTGTGATGAATAAGATTATGGCGAAAATCCAATGGAATGAGAACAGCAAGCCAGCCATCGCCAGCAGGGATATACAATTCCGGCTGAGCTGCACTAAACCAGTTACGATGCTGACTGATCGGTAACCTTCGCCTTGAGCGCGCTGCAGCGTGTCGTAGTATTGAGCGTTCTCGTAAAACTCTAAATCCACTGCGACAGACTTGGCTTGAATCATACTATGCACATAATCGGTTACCACTAAAGACTGTTTTTCGCTGAATAGCGCGCTGAGTGTATTGCACAAACTACTCAAAAGGGTAGCCGCACCGGTGACGCCAATAAGAAGCAGCACCCTCCCAAAAGCCTCGATTTTGTCCGTTGCCACAAGACCAGCCGTTACGCCATCCACAGTCAGTTTCATGAGATAGAGCAAGAGCAAAGCCAACAGACCCTGCACAATTGCTAACGCTAAATTTGCCATTGTCCAGCCAGGAGCACTTTGACGGACAAGGCGCAGCGCGCGACCCATCTGCAAGCTAAGTAAAATTTTTTGTTTTACTGATTTGGTTACCATTATGCTGTAGAAATTCGACGCGGAAAACTAAGGGAAATTATTACTTAAACTCGAATCAGGCAGCGAAGGACGGTTTTTTTGGTCATCCGCCTCGCCAGCCGAAAAAGCATATAGGAAAGAGATAAAAACCTTGCCCACAAAATCGATACCTTGTGCCAGCGCCTTTGACCGAGTTTAATAATTTTTTCTCCACGCTGAACCTTCGTCACCTGACCCAGTATTTGCGATGCTTGAATGATCTCATCAGGGTAGCCGGGTGCATCCCCACGTATTAACAGTGCCATATCTCTATCCTGGGTGCGCTTTCCCACAACACGGTGGGCGATTAACAATCCCCGCTCATTACGGTATAAAGCTACATCGCCCACGTTCAGGGTTGTAACATCGGCAGCCTGGATAGTGAGAATATCCCCGCTTCTAATCAAAGGGGACATGCTTGCGCCGCGCGACTCAAAACGTAAATAGCGCAAAATATCGCCGGATAACTCACTAAATTCCTGCTGCTTTAGAATTATTCGACGCATCGCACGAAATCCACAACTTTCCGGTCAGGCACAAAGCCCAGTTCATAGCAGGGAACATCAGCTAATAATTGGGCGCAGAAGTCAAGCGTGAAACTCATGCCTTCCTTTTCCCACAGGGTCGGAAAGCAGCGGGTCAGCAGCATCGAAGAAGCGGAAGATGCCTCTTTGCGGCTGGCAATGTTGGCTTTGGCATGGCGCAGAAAAAATACTTTTTCCAGAGGCACACCTCTGGGAGAAACACCGGTATAATCTCCGTGCCAGGGCGTGCCGTACATCCAGAAACGCCCCTCACGCTGGCGCAGCACAATTCGGTCGTCATTGAGAATAGTCGCCTTATCCCGCCACAAACCAGCCATAGTGGACTTGCCATTGGTGGAATTGCCTGCGAAAAGGTATCCCCGTCCGCCATCATCGATCCCACAGGAATGGACCAACAGCCCCCTGCCCCGGGCTAGCAGGCACATCATCAGCACCTCGGAGAGAGGATATGCCAGCGGATTGGACAAAAGACTATCTGACATCTCTTCAGGCCCGAGGACGCGACTATACACCTCTCCCCGCTTGAAATCGGTGTCAAATACCGCGATCCGGTAGATGCCTGTGGCAGGCCGTCGGAGCACAAAGACATTCTGTCCGTTGATTTGAAAAAGGCTCCAGAGCGACTCTGAATCAAAGACTTTATCCTCATTTTGAAGGGAGATTTGAGGCAAGCCATTGAAACGGGCGTGGATGGCGACCTCAGGCTCCTTGTTGCAGAGGAAATCTCGATAGGACTCCTCCAGACGAATTAGCTGCATCGGCTGGTCGCTGGAAATGCTGAAGACGATGCCGGCGATTTCAATTATCATATTTTTCTGTTCCTTCACTCAGATATCAATCCAACCAAGCAATTAACTACCACGTGTCTTACTTCCGGGTTGACACGGATTATTTGGTTGTTTGCAAGCCGTTAATACAGCCTCTTCGGGAAGCAATTGAACTTGCTCCAATTTCGGCTTCCGATAGTGTCGCCGGCTTATTGTTTTTTCTTTTTTTTCTGACATGATTTGCCTCCTCATTTATTGTTTATTCAAAACCATCACCTTATTGGCAATGGATTAATTATGCATTAACTTTAAATCCGACTCCCGCAGGAATCGGGGGAATTGACTTTCAATCCTAACGCTTCGGCTCGCAGGTGAGCTATCTGGCAAACGTATTCCACTGGCGCCTCCTGGTTGCCGTTCTCCAGTTGTGCAAAGCCAGGACACTGAGCACACAGCGAAATTAACTCGCATTGCTGGCAGGGCACCTGCTGAGTCCACTTTTGCACAAGCACCCGGGGCATGAAATCACACCATCCTTTATGGAAGGTTCCCTGGCGCAGGTTATAACTGGGAACGCGAGCCATCTCGCAGACGCTTAATTGTCCGTAAGGATCAACATGGAAAGTGCTTATCCCGGCGCTGCATTGGTATAGGTATTCGGGATTGATTTGAAGCCCCCTGGACTTTTCGCATAACTCGCTCCACTCTTTCACTCGCTTCTCATCCGCCATATCCATATTTACAATTTCCTGGGGGGAGATTCTGAACTCTGCCGGTTTTTGGCTGCCATCCAGCCGTATGTTTATCACCGGGTCGTAGCGAAAGTCCAGACCCAAACCTTCAGCAAAATCCTTCATATCCCAAAGCTCGTGTTTATTCAGCGTCAATACCATGCTCTTTAGCTTTAGGGGAATTTTGTGCTCCAGCAGCAACTCGATCCCTCGCATACAATGCCCATAAGAACCAGGGATACCGGCAACCCGCTCGTAGGTCTCCTGAGTGCGTCCATAGAGTGTAATTTCAACAACGAAGGGACGCCACTCAGCTAACTGGTCGGCGATACGTGGGGTGATCGTGGTACCGTTGGTAAACAAGGTGATCAGTAGTCCTTTGTTCCTGGCATAAGTGTAAATATCAAGAAAATCGGGTCGGATCAATGGTTCGCCGCCGGTGAACAGCAACCACAAACATCCCTGGTCTACAATTTGATCTATGATACCACACAGCTCCTGACGGCTCAATTCCCTTTTCAGCGCGTCCTGATCACCAGCGGAAAGGTTGATGTAGCAGTGCGCGCAATGCAGGTTGCAGCGAGCTGTCACCTCGATGGTACCGGTGATGGGGATGCGCTGATCAGCTACTTTATCGTGCAGACGTTTGCTGAATTCACCGTATTTAATGTTGGGAATATGTGGGCATTCCATCTCAAATCTCTCTTATGATACCAACATTCTCCAATTTCTGCAGAAACTCTATCAAGTCTGGTTCTGCTTCTTGCGGTTCCACGTCAAACTCCTCAACGATTGCATTCCTGATTTCTTCAACCCGTTTTTTGCCATCGATCAGTTCCCAAATACGAGCAGCGACTTCATTCATGGTATAAATGTTATCGAGATCCCCTGCTTTCTGTCGAATAGGAACCAGTATGAATTCGTCAGCAATTTTTCTCGAAACAATTGATGAATCCTTTGTATAGCATCTATTATATAGCTTGTCCCCAGGATTAGCAATGCGTTTGTCTGTTTGTTGTATCATGAGTAATTCCTCGTATTTCCTTATAAGATTATTGGATACTTGATATATACAAAAATGGAGATATTACCAAATTTTTAATTGCTAAGTTCAAGCAATAGGTGCAATTCTTTTGATGTCGTTTACACATGAGATTTGATAGTTTGTTTTTATCCAAAGCCCTCGATATTCCCAAATGCTGCACTTCGCAATTGCAAAAGCTTAGTCAATGATTTCAGCTTGATGAGTTTATTTGAGCCGATAGAAAATTATACTGATCAGTTGAAAATGAAAAGCAACGCTGCATCGACCTTGAAATGAAGGATTACCAATGCGCTTCTGTTGTTTTGAAAGAAATACACTTACTTTGCTAATACTTGCGATTCAATTTCCTTCACCTCATCTGCCCCAATCTCCACTTCAATCGCTTGATTGATCCCATCTACCGCAATTGCCAGCTTTGTGCGACCCTTCTTCTTTTGCAAGATGCCCCGAACACCCTTCAGGGGTCCACTGATCACCTCGACGTGCTGCCCGATCTGCCAGTGATCCAGGCGCTGAATAGATTGCGATGTTTCGATAGCCTGGCGGATTGAATGAATCTGGTAATCGGGGATCGGGACCGGTACGTTGTTGAAAGTAACCAATTTAACCGCCCCATCGGTTTGAAGGACACTCATGCGCTCCCTGAGGGCAATTTTGACAAATGCATAGCAACTGAAAAGCGGCTCAGTGACCTTTTTTTTGCGGTCGCTCCAATAACGAATTGCTGTTATAAGCGGCAAATAATGCGTAATCCCTTTTTGTTGCAGACGTTCAGCCACTTTTTTTTCATGCCGGTTCCGCGTCGCCAGGGCATACCAGTGAGATTCGATATTCAGCTTGCCATAAAGAGATTTTGTAAGTTCCATATTTTTTTTCACTTCCGGTGCAGGTGTTTGCTTTTCAGTTCCGGGCATAGCTCCGCCGTGTCAGTCACAAATTATATCTGACCCGGCTTTCTGGTATGAGTTTTTTAAAAATGCATCTGATTGTATCATGTCGTTTGATGCGCATCATCATTCCCGAAATGAGTTCCACGCCTTATGCTGGCAGGACTTGAGTGATTAAGAATCTCAAATTGCCCATGTCAAGCATGAATTTTCAGTTCGTCAGCATCCTTCGACCAGGCTCAGAAAGTATAAATTACTCAGTCTGAGCGAAGCAATTCTTGCATTCGTAGCAATTGCAGTACTTGCGGCTGGAGCGCATCGTGAATCAATTTCTCGACGGCTCTTCGTAGTAATAGCTTGTATAATTATAATACTGGTTGTAGTAGCCATATCCCCGCTTGTTCGCGGTATAATTCAGCACTAATCCGATAACATTAGCGCGGGCTTTTTTCAGCGCTTCCAGAGAATTCTGAGCAAGATGTTTGTCGGTTTTTTCGAATCTAACCACCATGATAACTCCGTCCACCTGTGTACTGAGCAGCACCGGATCGGTGACTGCGATTAATGGTGGTGTGTCGAAGATGATGATGTCGTTTTCATGCTCCAGAGTCTTGATCAGCGTCTGCATTTTTTGAGAAGAAAGAATCTGGGCGGGACTTGGAGGTGATTTTCCAGCGGCTATCACTTTCAAATTCGGCACACCCACATCTTGCATTACCTCGCGTATGCTATTTTCACCCACCAGGCACTCCATCAAGCCGGGTGTTTTTTTGAGACCGAAGACTTTATGGATTTTAGGTTTGCGCAAATCTGTATCCACCAGCACGGTATTCATGCCAACTTCTGCGTACGTAAGCGCCAGATTAGCCGATGTGACCGTCTTGCCTTCCTGTGGGCTGGAACTGGTCACAATCAGCGATTTTACGGGTTTATCAACGGATGCAAATTGCAGATTGGTCCTGACACCGCGGTAGGTTTCGACTATCGGATCCTTAGCGCGCAAACCGGTGATCAGTACCGAGGTACCATTTCTGAGTGGTGTCTGCTTTTCGTGCCAGGGCGCTGCAAGCATCTTTTTGTTTAATGCTGCATTTGGCTTAATAACCGGGATAGCCCCGAGCAGCGGTATGTTCAGCGTATGCTTGATGTCATCTGCGCTCCGGATGGTATTATCCATATAATCCCTGAGAAAAGCCAATCCGACGCCGAGACCCAGCCCCAGCAGCAAGCCCAGTAGCAGTTTTTTTACAGTATTGCGCGTATTCGGACGAGTTGGGCGCGTCGGGGGATCTACAATGCGAATGCCGCCAGTACCTGTCGCCGCTTCTATTTTTGCTTCTTCGCCTTTCTCCAACAGAAAGCTGTACAGATTTTCATGCACCGCTTTTGATCGTTTCAGACGGGTCAATTTAATAGCGTGCTCGAGCATATTGGGATGCTTCTTCTTGAAATTTTCGATCAAGCTGATGTAATACCTTTCGCGATTTCTGAGGGTATAGACATTCAGTTCTTCGGTGAGTTTTTGCTCCTGCAGCTTTTCCCAAAGTGAGCGGTCATCGGTTTTGCCATTGTCATTGGACCGAACGCTTTGTAGCATGCTCTGGACAAGCAACTTCTTTTTCTCGCTGATTTTTTCATCAAGGCTTGAAATTTTGCCATTCTTGCCGGTTAATTGGCTCAAACCGTTTCTGATGTCTTCCAGTTCTTCGATCTCGGCGCGCATTTTTCGAATCTCTTTTGATTCGCCGGATCCCTTTGCGGCATCGTATTCGATTTCCATTTTTTTGAGCCGGATTTCGTAGTCCCGCAGGTTGGTTTCAGCTAATTCACGTTGGGTTTGAATGGTTAACAATTCGCCTTCCATTTCAACAAGCTGCTTAAGCAATCCGCCGTTTTCGCCAGCAACCAGGGAATTGGTGCGTTCTTTGAATTCCTGCAGAACGCGTTCGACGCGCTCCAGGTCACCCTGCGCCTGTGTTTTTTGATTTTCCACAAAAGTAACGATATTTTTGGATTCTTCCTGGTCAATTTCCTGGCAGCGTTGTTTCAGCGCTTTGGAAGCGATACTTGTGAGCAAATATGCGGAATGCGGATCATTGGTTTTAGAACGAAGCTCGACAAAATCCGAGTATTCAGGATTGGAAATGGATAATCGACTGATCATGTCCCAGGCTTCTGCCGACGACAATTTCAGATTCAGACTATCTTTCGCATGTATTACCAGGTTTTCTATAACCAGGCTTTTGAAAATACGACTATTGAATATAGCATGATAAAATTCGAATGGGCGATACGTTTCCTGTACTTTCATACCATTCAACATGGGAATGGCGGCATCGTTATTTTCGATGATAAATGTGGCAACCGATTCGTATACGGGCGGGCGTGTGAAAGTGTAGTATACGCTGAAAGCGAATACGATGGAAAACGAAATAATGATTAGCCATTTTCGGCGAAACACCAGGTCGATATAATCCCTGATGGTCAGTTCTTTATACGTCGCGTTGAGCTGTTCCATAAAACGATTCAATGAGTTTTAGTTAGTTGTTCAGGACAGGGAATTAATTTAATATGCTTTTTAAAGATTTCGAGGCGATCATGAAATCAGCATACGATAGCAATTAACTCTTATCCAGTAGTTGGTTCCTCGGCGCGCAAGTTATGCGCATAGCGTTACAGTTTTCTGCCATACCTGAAAATGATGTACAGCGTCGCGATGGAGGTGATATCGCGTAGTACGCTAATCGTTGATTTCCAAAATTTTCGTTTCTGGGGAACGAAAATAATGTCACCAGGATTGATTCGGGCGATTTCCTCTAATAAATTATATTTTATTTTCTCTGTTAAATTCAATTCAATTTCGCGCGACTTTTCGTTGACGCCGGAAATAAGTTTTATGCGCTGCATATCGGCATCTTCGGTGAAGCCGCCGGCTTTGAAAATCGCGTCCAGAAGATTCTCTTTATCGGAAAATATGTCATAATTTCCGGGTGCGCGAACTTCGCCAATTACTTTGACCGCATTTGCCCCGGGATATCCGGGAACGATAATAATATCCCCGTTCTCCAGAGGCGGGAAATTCGATATATCGGCTGATGCATAAAAATCCTCGATATTAATCTCGAATTGCTGCTTTTCATTATGGTTCTCGCGGATAATTCTGATCCTGTTCAATTGAGCTCCGGGCATTAGTCCGCCTGCCTCTCCGATAGCACCAAAAATTGTAGCATTCCGGGGAATGCGTACTGCCCCGGGTTTATTCACCTGCCCCAATACAATGGCATTGATAACGTAAGTGTCTAAAATCGAAACCGTTATGATCGGCTTATGCTCAACATACTTGCTGATCTGGACCACGAGAATTTCTCGAAGCTCGGCGGCAGTCAAACCATCGATAGGCACACCTTCCAGCAACGGAAAATTGATGGTTCCGTCGTTTTCAACCGTAACCGTACGGCTCATTTCCTCGTGACCGTAGACTACAATTTCGAGCACATTCCCCGGACTGATTCGTTGCGGCTGTGAATGAGCGCAGGCTACTAATGTGAATAGCAGAAGCAATATGATGGCGCGATTTCGGTTTATTTTGATCAAGAGAAAACTTCTCCATTTATGAATAAGTTAAATATTGCCTTTTCGAGATATCTTGCGAAATGTATTGACAATTCAAAAATTGTTTTGTATATTGCATAAAAAAAGGAGGCTTTCCCGGATCGCGCGCGTCTCTAGCGCCAGATAGACATGACCATCAAGCTATTAGCTTATTTGAGAGGGGATGCCAAACCGTATCTCGAATAAGCCCTGGGTTAGCCTCCATCTTTCTTCTATTATAATAGAAAGATTATGCTAGCAATTTTCAATTCGCATTCTGAATGCAAAAACCTCGTTTTGTTTTTCTGTTTCCCCCAACCTTCACTTTTGATTCCAGATTGCAGCAAAAATAATTGCAGCCTGAAAACAAGTACGAACTCACTATTTTTTATTGCACACGTTCAAATCGAAAGTTACTTTTCAAATCTGAATTGCAAAAATGTAGTTGAAGATTATTCTTTGCGTTATATACCTGTTTTGTCATTGCGCTCACGACATGCAAAGCTTATGCCATTTATTTAGTTATGAATCTTTGTATTTATTAATATTATTATTAACAAATTGTTATCCGTTTTAAAATGCCGGCTCACTGATTACATCTATGTATGAATTTTTGACTTGTTGTTCAAAAATGAATCATCTGGTCTATAA
>JAFGMA010000144.1 GCA_016927835.1 Candidatus Zhuqueibacterota bacterium
ATGTCCGGTGAAAAATGTGCGACACGTTCAGCCTTGAAGGGGGATTGAACCTCGCTCTTTTATCATTTTATTTCAACTTAACGTTGTAGTAATAATTACCGCCATGAATTTCTAAATTTTATAATTATCAATGGAATAAGCGAAGCTTCATCCTGAGCGGAGTCGAAGGATAACTGGCTTTAGTTCTATTTTTAGTTCTATTTTGCAGAAGTTTAATTGAAGAAAATCCGAAGGAGGAACTCATGCGATCTGCTATTTTAACCGCAATACTAATGAGTGCTTTTGTATCTGCGCATGCCGGCAATCCCACATCGAGCGTGCCATTCACTTATGTTATCAATTACACCGTGAATCAGGCGATTGATCCCGAATTTCGAACGCGTTTCGACACCGCAGTTCCCGCGCTCTATCACCCCGGATCTGATTTGCGCTTCTTCGGGCGCTTCGGTTTTGGTACCGGCGTCATCGAAAATCGACACACGCCGTATAATGAGTATAAGCAGCAAATCACAGATTATGTCAAGTTTTTGCATCAAAAAGGCGTGCGGTGGATTACGCCTTATCTTTGCAATCAGACCATTTCGGGCAATGTTGATGCGCGTTTTGGTGCGTGGGAAGCTTACGACAACTGGGATAAGTATGCTTTTTTAAATTATGGCAAAAAGCCCACCGATCCGATTAATTGGATGCAGCGCGAACCCTCCGGTAATTTGCATTACAATTACAAGCGAAAATGCTTTCTCGATCGGCACCAGGATGATCTTCAAATCCGCTATGCCCCATGTCCCAATAACCAGGAATGGCGCAATTTCATGAATTCCGAAGCGCGGCATGCGGCGCAACTGGGTATCGATGGATTCTTCATCGATAATAATATCATCCATTGCTACTGCCAATCCTGCCAGGAAAGGTTCCAATCCTATTTGAAGCAAAAATATAATCCGGATGAATTATTGAAAGCATTCGGTACGCGCGACTATAGTCAACTCACGCTTTACCACCAGGGCGATTACCGGAATTGGGCGCGCAGTTTTCCCGAATTCATCCCATGGCTCGAACGCAAGTATCCGGATCCCGATCAGCGTCGCATTTTCTTCGATACGGCGGATTCGCTAACCGACATCAATATTGACGCTGCCGGCGGCGGCATGCTCTTCGGGGAAACCTCGCAATTCCTGGCTGAACATGGTTTGTCCCCCGATGTTTCCCCAACCTACGAAAATATCCGACTGGCAAATCCGGCGCTTCAAACGCCCGTAGGACGGTTGAGATGGGCGGAAACGGTTACGTTCTGGTGTTACAGCATTGGCGATCAATTGCTGGAAATGCGCCAGGCAGGTCGCGAGGTCAATCCTGATTTTTTTGTGATGCCCAACTGGGGAGTGATGCAGCGGGTGATGGGCGCGATTGGCAGGGCTGAAGATGGTAAAAATGTGCGCTATTGGACAAAAGGCGCAAGATGGCAAATGTATGAAGAGGATTCTGCCACCGGAATTATCGCGCCGGGCGTGGTTCTGGATTACGACATGGAATTGCGTTATGCCTTCGCCTGTGGCATGCAGGCGATGCTGTTGCCGTACACATTCAATGATCGCGATGTAATCGACGTGCATCACGCCGAAACAGCAGCTTCCGGAGGCAGCGCCTTTGTTACTCTTTTTGAGCATCCGGAGATTCGATCAAAGTATCAAAAATTTTATGACGCTCACCCTGAGTTGTTCGAGGGGTATCAATCGGCGGCAAAAGTGGCGCTGGCGCATTATTTCGATCAATCGCATTATATCAATCCCGAACACATCCGACAGGTGCAAGCGCTCAATCGATTTTTAGCCGATCAGCAAATCCCGTTCGACCACATCATCGAGACCGATACCGATCCGCAGCGGTTGGCGCAGTACAAGGTGATCCTGTTGCCCAATATCGTTTTCATTTCCGATGCCCAGGTTCAGGCATTTCAAGGCTTTATCGACCAGGGTGGAACGATTATCGTGATTGGTGAAACCGGCGGCTGCGATGCCTTGTGCCGCCGGCGCAACAATAAACCGGTTTTTCAGCCGAGAAAGGGAGCGCCGTCCAGCCTGGTTCAATTTGATAACCTTGAATCGGCATTGCCCTATCGCGGTGTGTATCTGTGGGAAGGATTGCAGGCGGCGCGCAGCGATATTTTCATCCTTGATTTTGAAGATGAAAGAAGCGCAAAATATAGCCGCATGAAAATAATCGATGAGAAATTGGGATTTAAACGCTATCTTGAGCCGGGACCGGTGACAGCAGCCATCGAAAACGCCCTCGGACGCTCACCCCATTTGCTGCAGCCGAAAGCCGCCAGCGGGATCCGACAAACGGTATGGAAACGGAGCGAGGGCGGTCATAAGCGGATTATGATTCACCTGGTGAATAAAAATGTCCCGTTGGCAGAAGCCGATGGGAAGCGCCTGCTAGAGTCGAAATCAGGGCTGACAATCCATCTGCCCTGCTGCGAAAATGAAAAAATTGCTACCGTGCAATACTGGCAGCCGGGTCAAACCGTGCAGCAATTGGATTCGGTCGTTTCAAAAGGCGGTATCTGTGAAATAGAAATTCCGATTTTGCACGCGTATGGCATCGTTGATGTTCATTTTGAATAACAAAATTATGGATTCGGATTGGAGCTTGATATTGACGGTCGGTTTTTTTCAACGACTCGTATGAAATACGCAATTTTCGCTTTGTTTTCGATCCTATTGTAACACTTTTTACTTGACATTGATAAATAATCTTGTATATTGTGAGATATTCACGCC
>JAFGMA010000145.1 GCA_016927835.1 Candidatus Zhuqueibacterota bacterium
GCAAAGTGAGAGGGCTTTAAACGAAAAATGATATTAGTTAGCTTAAGCTGTGCTTTAAGGGTGTTGCACTTGTTACTTGAACTCGCGCCTAAATTAATACTTTTTATCAATTAATTTGGTATAACAGCAATTATCCAGATCAACACAACTCCTATCCATAATATAAAACAATATCCCATAAAAGCAATAAAAATTGTCCCTTCTGATTATTTTTTTTACACGTTGATAAAATTATCCCGATATGTTTTTTATTACAATTTGATTTTAAAACGCCTGCCCCATGCTGAAATAAATCTTGCTCGCGGGTTCACCTGCCTTTCGATCCGGATTGAATCCGAAATCCAGTCTCAGCAGACCGATCGGGCTATTCACGCGCAACCCAAAACCCACAGCCGAACGCAATTCATCGAGGCGAAAATGATGCGGCTGATCCCAGACATTTCCGATATCGATGAAAATAGCGCCGCCGACCATTTTGTAAATCACATAACGCACTTCAATGATATTCAACACCAGCTTCAATCTTCCGCCAAGGGGTGTGCCATTCTGATCCAGCGGTCCGATTTTTTGGTAGTCGAATCCTCTCACCGAATTGGGACCACCGGTATAAAAGCGTTCCTGAAGCGGGATCGCAGCCAGTCCGCCGCCGGCATCCATCCAACCAATTTCGGCAGCCGTGGCTAACACAGTGGACGTACGCCATTTGCGAAAATATTTGAAGCGATATATCGAGCGCACAAAGCTGTTGGTTCCGCTCAAAAACAAACCAGCTAATTCATTGCTGATTTCGGAATATACGCCTTCGGTGGAATTGAACAAATTATCACGGGTATCAAATATCAGCGATAGCTTCAGGCTTCTGATATTGGTTCGGTCTTGCTTGAGCTCTTCCAGAATGCGGATGTCGCTCAAGCGCACTTTTTCCTGCTTATATGTCGTCGTAAAGGCGGAGCGCTCGAAAAAAGATCGCCCTACGGAAATTTTTCCCAGCGTGCGATCGAGGCTGAACCCGGGCTGCTCTTGATAATCCATTGAAAAATTGATATCCGTCCGCCACGGCAAATTGAATGTCCACGGTTCGGTGAATGAGGCTTCGAATCCATAATTAACAGCACTCACTTTCGTTGCCAGCCCGATCTTGCGTGCGGTTCCGCGAAGATTTGTGTTATAAATCTCCACCCGCCCGCGCAGCTTTTCGATGGTTTCATAGCCGACGGATACATTGAATTCGCCGGGCAGATTTTCCTTCAGTTCAATCAATATATCCTTCCGCGTGGAGTCGCCGGCTTCAGCGGTTTTGGGGCGGATGAAAACGTGTTTGAATAGACCGGTCATATAGAGCCGGCGCTGCGATTTCAAAAGCGAAGAGTAATCCACGATTTGCCCTTGCCGAAAGCGTAATTCCCGAAAAACCACTTTGGGGCGCGTTTTTTCCAGTCCGCTCACCGAGATGTTGCCGACCACGCTTTGCGCCTTTTCATTCACGGTGAAATCAATCAGCGCCAGATGTTTATCCGAATTAACCTGAATCGAGGGTGTAATTTCCGCATCCAGGTAGCCATTATTCGCATACAGATTCAAAATGGCAAGCGATGCATCATTGATGTTTTTGCGTTTGAATACCGAACCGGGCATCATATTCATTTTGGATAAGAGCATATCATCGGAAAACACGATGTTGCCGAAAATGCTGACGCTCTCGATATACGTCACGTCGCCTTCGGCGATATCAATGCGGAGTCTGACTTGCTTCCGCGCCGTATCGATCGCCACATCATGCCCCGTAATTTTCGCTTCGAGATATCCGTTTTGTTGGTAAAATAATTCCAGATTTTTGAGATCGTCCTGAAATATCTCCGGAAAGTAAAACGAAGGGCTGAGGAAGGCGGATGGTCGGGACAGCAGCACGCGATGCAGTTGGTCCTTTGAAAACGCCTGGTTATTCGTGAAATCGACTGCAACGATTTTCAGCTTTTTCGGCGATTCCGCCGGTGCACTGCCGGTGTAACACAAAAGCAGCGGAAGAATAAACAGGAAAAATAATTTTGTATACGCTATTTTCATTTGAATTGTAATCTATATTTTAAATCGAGACTTGAATGACCTTCGCGGTCGGTTTGTCCCTGCAGTGAAAAGCGCCTGGACAGCCGATAGTCCAGGCGAATATTGTTCTCATTAAAATGACCCACCGTGGTAATATAGGTAATTTCCACGCGTTCCGAAATCTTTTTCGATGCCAGCAATTGCGGTCCCCACGATCTTCCGAACTGGAACAGGTTGCCTTCAATCGTCATCTTTTCGAGCCCGAGCATATTCCCCACCTTTCGGCTGGCATAACCCGATATGCGCTGGCTGGAAAGGACCTCGATGCGGTCGCGCAGCACTTCGCTGATATTGGCTTCCTTGATCCCTGCGTCCTTGCTGATAAGTTGATCTCGCGTGGCACCAATGGTCAGCAGCGCGATGATATCCGATTTATCCAGCGCCGGCTCAGACGTCAATTCAACAATCGCCTGATTCAGCGGACCCTTGATCGAAAGGGTAATTACGTATGGTCTACCGGTCAAAATTTGATAGCTTTTAATATTTGCCACGGCGGTGACGTCCAGTATCGGATTTATTTGATTGGGGTCGATGAAGTCGGCAATCGCCTGGTTAACCTGGAACTTGCGGTCCAGGTACAGCACGTATCCCTCTTCTGCACTCAGCCGTCCGGTCAAATTCGGCTGCAGAAGGTTACCGATGACGCTGAGTTCAGGATGCAAGCGCAGGCGCGCCAGGTTGTTATCGATCCAGATATGCTCGCTTTCGCGCAGCCGGACATTCATCCTGGTTTTCCTGATGAACTCGGGCAGTTCCTGGCTGGGCGCTTCAGAGGCACGGGTTAATTCCAATAAATTTTGCGGGCGCAAGTTATAAATCACCCGAGATTCGCCCAGCAAAATATCACCATCCAGTTGATAATGCGCATTCATTCTGGCATATTTCAGCCGTGCTGAATTAATCAAAACCGTGGCTGTTTTGGGCACTGCCACCTTGATTTTATCGAACGCCGCGTTGATTTGAATATCCGAAATTTCCCTGGTATCGTGGATTAGATATCCGGACATGAAAAAATTGCCATCATTGATTTTTGCATAAATCGAATCGATGGTCACTTTTTGTTTGTCGAACGCGATCTTGAGCACCCCTTGCCTGAAGGCTGTATTCAGTTCCGGCAATGAGAAGGCTAAATTTCTGGTTTCAAAATTCCCGTCAATTTGTGGGTTGGCGTATACCCCTGAAATTTGAAAAGAGGAGTTGCAGGTTCCTGAAAGCTGGCTCAATCCTGAAACGAAAGGCTCCAGAATTTTGAGATTTAAGCTGTCAACGTTGCCGATAATTTTTAACGAGTCCGGGGACAACGAGCCGATCCAGTCGATTTTGCCGTATTTTTCCATGACCAGGTTCAGATGCAGGTCAAATTTGCGCCATTGCTCCGCCGAAAGCGTGCCGTGCAAGCGCCATGGATTTTCCATCGCGATGCCCGATATGTCGTCAATTACCACGGTGGAATCCTGAATCGAAATGTTGGCATTGATCTGTTGAATCGCCGGCTGGTCGGGACCTATTATTACGGTGCCATCATTCAACCTGAGCGTTCCGCGAATTTGAGGTTTGCCAACAGAACCATCCCATTTTATTTCATATTGCAGAAATCCTGAAAGCAGCATTCCTTCCGGGAGAAATGGCTGAATCAAACGCAAATCAAATGCCTGACCCTCGACGCTGCCTTTCAATTTTGTTTTGGCTGAAAAAGAATAGCCGAGGGTGTCATTTTTTTCCAGTTCGACTGAAGCATTCGCTTGTGAATGATGGTTCGCGACGTACAGGCTCAAATCGTGCAGCAGCAGACTATCATTTTTCACCGCTGCGTTCGCTGTGATTGAATCGAATTCCGCCTGATTGAATGCCGGCTTCCGGATGCGAAGCGCCAGATCAGCCTGTGGCTTGGCAGGACTGCCCCGGAAATCCAAGTTGAAATCCAGCATTCCCTTTGCATCGGTGGTGTCCGGTAAAAATCCTGCCAGCGCAGCGAGGTTTAGTTGCGTTCCCCGAGCCGCCAGCGCGAGTTGCTGCATGTCGCTTGAATTGAAACGGAGTGCGATGTCTCCGCACGCATTGCGTGAGTGCTGTTCGAATCTTGATCCTGCCCCGGCGGCGGCGGAATCGGTTTCGAAAGCTGAATGCGCGAAATCATCTGAAAAGCAGGTTAAATCGATATTTCCTTCAGCGGATGGGATGCGATAGCCGCCGGTGGCGAAAAGTGCCAGCGAGTCCCGCAACAGTTCGAATGATGTTAATCGAATGTGTTGCTGTCGCAATTCGCCGCGCAGACTTCCGTGATCGAACCGAAATTGAGCATAAGCCGGACCAGCTAATTCCAGTTCCAATTGCGCCTGAAGCGTATCCAGCAGACCCTGCCCCTTGCCCTGGTAATGAAATCCGCCAGTCAATCCGCTCAGGTGAAATGGGGCGTTCGCCGTATCAATCGCGATTTGCTGCCCCGTAAAATGGAGCTGATGGAAAAATAATTTATTTTTGTTAAATCTGAAAGAAGCCAAGAGAGTATCGACCGGGAAATTTTGATAAGAAAGCTTTCTGCCAATCACATCCGCGTGGACTTCGGGTGCAAAATTTTTCAAGCTAAATGTTCCGCTGCCGGCAATTTCACCATTGAGTTCGTGAATATTGAATAACCCGGCGAGTGCTGAAATATCTTTCATTTTTAAATCGAATGCCGCCTCGATGTCTTCCCCGTTCAACAGCGCCTCTGCTGACATCACCGATGCCGCCTGTGTGAACCGAAATTCCGCGTGGTCTTTTTTCAGATCGATTCGAGCCGACATTTCCGGTAACTGCCGCGCGTTATAAATCAGTTCGGTGATCGACAGCCGGAGCAGCGCTGTCCAGCGATCGATTTCCAATCCTTTCCCGTTGGCAGCCAGATCACCGGAAATTCGCCCTTTAAACGGGGACGCCTCTCGATACTGCAGGCGCCACAAATACCCCAGATGGAGATCGCGTATTTGAAGCTGCAATCGATTCTCAGCCAGCGTATCGCTTGAAATGATGCCTGCGCCCGCTATTTGCCCATTTGCGACGTTCACTTGAAGCTGCCTCAGGTGCAGCGTGTCCGGATTCCAGGCAGCATTCACCTCGATTTTATTCGCCCGATAGTCGCCCATGCGCAGCGCCGGCGCCTGAAGCACCAGGGAAAGCTGGGGACGGGACAGGGTTCCGCTCAGTTGACAGACGGCAGATATGGTTCCGCTTGCCGGCTGCAATTGAGGCGGAAACACATTTTTAACGCGCACTGCGGCATTTTCGAGTTCACCGTTTAATTGCAAAATCCCGGCGGCGCGGGTGCTGGTACTATCCTCCGTCAACTCCAAATTGCCATCCAGATCCAGCCCGAGCAATTTCATCGAAAGGGTATCGACCCGAAAACACGGCGCGCACCAGTTGCCGCGCACTTCAACGCGCGATGCGGTGACGGGCAATTGCCTCGCCGCCACGTTCAGCGAATCCATTTCAAGCGCATACGTATATGCCTTGTGCTGAAACGTTGACGCAAAGTGCAAGTTATAAATGGAGGCATTCAATGGGATTTGTTGATCTTGATACTGCAAATAAGAATGGGAAATTTTTAAATCGTCGATTTCAAAGGTGAAGCCGGGCGTTTGAGGTTCTTCAGCCGGCGGCGCAGCGGAATCGGGAACGGGGAAATTGAATTTGCCGAGACTGTCCCTGCGGACAAATAGCATCAGGCTATCCACGGTAAGCTGCGTGATGGCGATTTTGCGCCGGACGAGTGCGGGCAAATTGTAATCGAGCTTCAGGTAGCCTGATTTGATGAAATACGCCGGTGCCCCATCGCGATCTTCATAAATCCGTATATCGTTGATCCGGATGCAGGAGATGAGATTTGTTTCAATCGTGCCAATACGGACATCCTGCTTCAGCAGCGCCCTGAGCTGTGTTTCGGCAACGGATTTGAGCAATCGCTCGCCGGGCTCAATCGTAAGAAATAAGAGCGCAAAAATGATAATGACGACGAGGGACAAGCAGGTGAATCCGGATGCCCGAAACAATTTTTTCCTGAATGATGTTGTGCTTTTTGAATTCATACTGGCAAGATATCGGCTGAAGAAACGCTTGTGACAGAGCAGTGTAGCCGCCAAAATTTCAATATCTTTCGTTGAAGTTGACAATTAATCGATCCGGCATTCGCGCGGCGCTTCGTTTTCATCGCGTATAAATGTTTAACGGGGAACTTCGGAATGATGAACCAGGCGAGGTACACTGCTATCATTATTTTGTATGCATTGTAATTTTCGGTTTTTGAAAATTTCAATTGTTTTCGTCTATATGCACCCGTTTAACAATATTTACCGGAATGGGTTCCGTAACCGAGCCTTTGTACAGGGACAGGTGCGGAAACGGAATTTCAATGCCGAGTTGATCAAAACGTTTCTTCACGTCTTCCATGAGTTGATTTTTTACCACAAACCAATCCGCTTTTGCCACCCAAACCGCGAACAGCATATCGATGGATGAATTGCCGTAACCGGTGAAAAGCACCATCGGCTCGGGTTCGTTCAGGCACAGCGGATTTATTCGGGCGATATCCAGCAGCACATTTCGAACGCGCCCCAGATCTTCTTTATATGCCACACCGATGTTAATATCAACGCGACGAATGGGGAAGTGCGTTATGTTCGTCACATCGGATTTGATGATCGTTTCATTGGGGATTCGAACGTATTTGTTGTCGAATGTCCGTATTTTGATGGAAAGCATATCTATCGACAGCACCTGTCCGGTGATACCCCCGACGGTGATAATATCGTTCACCTCGAACGGCTTCTCGGCGATCAGAAAAAGCCCGCTGATAACATTGGACACACTGGTCTGGGAGGCGAATCCCACTGCGATGCCAATAATTCCCGCAGCGCCCAGCAAATGGCTCAACTTGAAACCGAGTTCGTTCAGTATCGACAATGCGATGATGGTGACGCCACCGTAAAGCACCAATTTGCCGAAAATCATCCCTTGCTGCGGCGTGAATTTTCGGCTGGCATAGCGCTGAATCCACCGGCTTGCCGCATAAATTAATGGCAGTCCGATCACCACCAGCGCGCCGAATCGAATAGAAGACGTCAATGTCTCGAAAGTTAATAATTGACCGAAATTCAGGTTGATCATCATACATGTTCGCATAATCAATTCTCCTCAATTGCCAAATAATGAAATTCCTGATATATCTTTGATGGTGGTGAATGTTCTGGAGGCAATGCTCTTTTTGACCGGGTTTCTGGGAGAAGCGATGAGTTGGGCTGACTTTGCCTCCGAAGGCGCGACACCAGTTACTTCGAGATCGCTGAATTCGCTGCTTCCTTTGTAAAACACATTCGTCTCGTCGGACCAGAGCTGGATTCCGTCATAAAACAAGGATAAATTGGCGACGCGCAAACAGATTTTTTCAACAAATAAATCCTCATCCGCCCGGTTGATCACGTTGATCGGGCATATCACCATATAGGGTCGTGCGGCATCCGGTGCAATTGTTCTGCGCGCCCCGGATGAAAGCCAGTAGCACAATTCGCCCTCGGTGAACGAGCCGAACCAGGTATTCGAAAGTGTAACTGTCGGCAATTCCGTCAACGTAATCTTCTTTTTATTGACCATTTCAATTTTCACCCAGATCGGAACGCGGATGTAGATTTTCGTTTCAGCGTCATTCAAAAGTCGGAACGGAGCTTCGGTTTTCACCACGAGCGGTCGATTGGGCAGCAGCGGCACAAACTGAATGTTGTGATATCCGGCTTGAAACGCATAGCGCAACCAGTTGACATCTTCCGGCGGCACGCTCCGAATTTCAGCAGCACCCTGCTCCGGATCGATGTGCTCGTACGCGACCCACAATTCCGCCGCGATATTTTTGAACCACACGTGCAGCGGACCCAACTGCCAGGGAAGGATATCTGCAGTCGGCATTTCGAACTGTTCCCAGATTTTTAAAAACGAGTCCATGGATTTGGATTCACCTCCTTTCGGGAGTAACATGTAAAAAATAACCAAGAAAGTCAAGGGAAAAATGGTGGTTATCGGGAGACTAGTATATCGATTCAAAAATATATTTACAATATATATTGAGCAAATTTAAAATTTTTCCATCGGTGAACGACGGGCGCAGCATTTATTTCTTCGAAGCCTTTGAGAATTCGCTGCCGCAGTTCGTCCTTGGAATTGACGCGAATGTTTTTCAAAAACGTTCTTGAGATTTTCCCAAATAACGTTTCGACTAAATTCAACCATGAGCCATGCGTTGGCGTATGAACGTAGATAAAGCGATTGGGTCGCGTCGCCAGGTAACTCATGGTTTCTTTGGAAATATGCGCCGAATGGTTATCGAGAATAAGCCGAATCAGACTTTCTTTGGGATAAAATTCGTCAATTTCTTTGAGCAAAGAAATAAATTCGATGCTTCGGTGACGCTCATGCACCTGGGCGAAGACATGCCCGTTATGAAGGTCTAAAGCCGCTAATAACGATAGCGTACCTAATCGCTCATAGTGATAGTCGCGGCCAATAAAAGCCCGTTTCCCAGGAATCGGCGGTAAGTCGGGACCCACATTTTTAATCGCCTGAATGCCGGGTTTTTCATCAATTGAGACGGTTATAATTGGCAACTCCTGGTCTGATTCCGACTGCTCGTTTAGTACGTTAACTTCTTGGTAAACAACAAGAATATCGTGCATCTTTTTTTCAAATTCGGGATCGCGGTTTTCAGTAAAATAACGCACCTTGTGTGGTTGAATGGGATGCTCCTTGAGAATTCGCTGAATCGTTGCTTTGGCTGCGTTATTCAAGCATTCATGCCCGGTTTGTGGTGCATATTGGCGTGTATGTTGCGCTAAAAGACGGTGACTCCAAATTTCTGCCGCATAACCATGTGCCTTTGGTTTGGTGCAGGCTAAATTAACAACCCAGGCTTTGGCTTCATCGGTTATCACACGAACTTTCGGGCTATGGTACTTATCTTTGAGTCCGATTTCTATGCCCATTGCTAACGCCTTGTCGATGCACTTATAAATCGTCGGTCGACTCACACCAAGAATCGATTGGATTCTTGATATTGAAATCCCATCGGCATATTTCAAAAGAATTTGAGCGCGTTCGACTTCTCGGATTGCGGCGGTTCGTGATTGCGCGATGCCGATTAAATATTGCCGCTGTTGATCTGTTAAAACTAATTTTGCACGCTGGCTTTTTCGTGACATAATTACCTCCCAATGGTTGGAAGGCAATATACAAAATTACAATCTAAATGTAAAGA
>JAFGMA010000146.1 GCA_016927835.1 Candidatus Zhuqueibacterota bacterium
ATCTCAGCCGTTTTATTAGGGGATTGCTTCGGCAAAAAACGCCTCGCAATGACAATTTTTCGAGTTTTCGGACGGACACTATTTAATTGCATAATTCATTTAATTACTTTCTCTATATGATAAAAGTTTCATAAATTTATAGTTATATGAATTATTTTATTGGCGGCAATTCGCTGGCACATTATTCTGAGAGGCATACAGAGGGAATCTATTTAAATTGACAGCTTGAAAGCGCTTAATTGGCTGTCTGAATTGATATCCAGCCTGAATATTTCTTTTCCGCGAAGGATGCAATTCTGGACCTCAAACTCGCTGAACCTGAGAGGTTTGGTAACGATTAGTATTTTCACTTTCCTCCGGTAGCTGATGCATCACTGCAAAAAAAGCTTGACATTCAATTTGACAATGATTATATTGTCATATAAATTGACAATGAAATTATTGTTCAAAGGAGCGTTTAATGAGAATTCAAACCGGCAGTCCTGCCAGGGGTGCCAATTTTTTCAAAAGGGAGCCATTGATTCAAAAGAGCTGGGATTTGCTTGAATCCGGTGAGCACATATTATTAGCCGCCCCGAGGAGAGTCGGCAAAACATCGCTGATGTATTTCCTGATGGATTATCCGAGAGAAAATTTTTCCTTCATTTTTCTGGACACCGAATCTATCAATAATGAAAATGAATTTTTCAGAAGAATCGTGAATAAGCTCTTGAAAACTCAACATGTAAAAAGCTCTCAAAAGCTATTAACATTTTTAGACAAGCATAAGCCGATCATCAAAAAAGTAGGTCTGGAAGGCATTGAATTTGGCGTCAGTGATCAACACGATTACTTCGGGATGCTCCGTAGAATTTTGCACACAATTTCCCTTGAACAGGGCAGGCTGGTTATTATGCTGGACGAATTTCCGGAAACGCTGGAAAATATCATCGCGGATGAAGGAGAGGCTGCCGGAAAGCATTTTCTGCAGAGCAATCGTGAACTGAGGCAAGATGCGGAATTATCTGATAAAGTCCAATTCATCTACACCGGTTCAATCGGGCTGGAAAATATTGTGAGCAAATTGAACGTGATGAAAACCATCAACGATCTTTCGCGGCTGAAGATTCCGCCTTTAACCGAATCGGAAGCAAAAGCAATGATTCAAGCGTTGCTCGCGGGTTTACCATTCGATTTATCGGCAGCGATTATCGATTATATCCTCGAAAAAATTGAATGGCTCATTCCGTTCTATATCCAACTGGTTTTGCAGGAGCTGCGAAATCTTCACCGGGATCGGAGCGTTCAGGAAGTCACCAGGGATATTGTTGATCAGGCTTTTCGCGAGATGCTCGAACAGCGAAATCATTTTGAGCACTGGCACACCCGGTTGCGGGAGACGCTGAAAGGCAGCGACTATAATTTTGTCAAGGAAATACTCAACATTGCCTGCGAAAGCGGCAGCATAAGCTCCAATGAGATTATGAATCTATCCGTGAAGTACAAGCTGGAAGCCGTGTATAAAGACCTCATCGGTTCGCTGGTTTACGATGGCTATATCAATAATCATGACGATGCGCATACGTATCGCTATAATTCACCGATCCTGAGAATGTGGTGGAGGCAAAATGTCGCCAATTGATTTTCCCAAAATTTACAATCCGGCGAATCAAACACCGGAAGAATTGATCGAAAATTTCGTCGTCAGAACGAAGCTCTTCAGGGAGATTTTCGATGATATAAAAAATGCCACGATGCAATACCCGGAACAGCATTATATCATTCAGGGCATTCGCGGACAGGGCAAAACCACACTGCTGCTGCGTATCGCGTATGAGATGGAAAATCACCCCGACTTGAGGCGCTGGCTCATACCGGTAGTATTCAATGAAGAGCAGTACAACATCAGCCGGCTCTTCCGGCTCTGGGAGACCGTGGCGGAATACGTAGATGAGATGAATGAGATCAAGGGGCTCTATCAGGAAATGTCGGCATTCGAAGTCGATGATGATTATGAACGGCGCTGTTTTCAACTCCTCGAAAACGCCCTGAAAGCACATAAAAAGAAACTGGTGCTGTTTATCGATAATATTGACGATATGCTCACCAAATTTTCAAAAAAAGAGCACCAGCGGCTCCGCGAAATTTTCATCGAGTCCGCTGAAATTCGGGTGATTGGTGCGTCATCGGTCAGTCTCGAATTCCATTATGATTATGCGGAACCGTTTTACCAATTCTTTCGCATGCCGCAGCTCAAGGGACTGACGGCGGAAGAAACCAACGTGTTGTTGCTGAAATTGGGCGAGTGCTACAAACGGGAGCGCGTGAAACATATCGTTGAGAACCAGCCCGGTCGCGTCGAAGCGCTGCGCCGGATTACCGGCGGCGTGATTCGAACCATCGTCATCCTGTTTCAGATATTTGTGGATGATGAAAACGGAACCGCTTTCATGGATCTCGAAAAAGTGCTCGATGGCGTCACACCGCTCTACAAACACCGCATGGAAAAATTGTCTCCCCAGCAGCAGGAAATCGTCGATTTCATCGCGCTCAGTTGGGACGCGGTAACCACCGGCGAGATCGCCCAACGAACCAGGCTGGAGAGCAAAGCCGTGTCCAGCCAGTTGAAACAACTGGAACGCTATCATCTCCTTGAAAAAGTACCCACTAACACAAAAAATTACCTGTATCGAATTTCCGAGCGTTTTTTCAATATCTGGTATCTGATGCGACTGGGCAGGAAATGGGACGTGCGCCGCGTGCGATTCCTGGTTGAATTTCTGCAGACCTGGTGCGACGAATCAGAACTGGCGAACCGGGCGAAACGCCACCTGAGCGCACTCAAGCGGGGTCGATTGTACGAGAAACACGCGTTATTTATGACCGAAGCCCTCGCCCGCACACAACTGAATAGGGAACTGCAGCACCAATTGATTGAAGCCACGCGAACCTATTTGACGCAATCGGAATCCGAGCTGAAGGAATATCTTTCGCACTCTGACTATGAATTATCCGAGGAAGCCAGGCACGCATATAATTCAAAGGACTATCAAGCGTATATTCACTGTCTCGAAGAGATTAAACATAAAACTCCGGTTGATTGGAATTCCCTGGGTATCGCACATATTACCTTCTATAAAAACAAGCAAAAAGCAGAACAGTGTTTTCTGGAAGCTTTGAAAAGTAACGATGTAGATGCGATGTTTTTGCTGGGATGGTTACATGATACTGAATACAAAGATTTCAAACAAGCCGAAAGATATTATTTGATGGCGGTGGAGAAGGATGACGCCGGTGCGATGTTTAACCTGGCGCTGCTGTATCAGACGGAATACAAAGATTTCAAACAAGCCGAAACATATTATTTGATGGCGGTGGAGAAGGATCACGCCGGTGCGATGGTTAACCTGGCGCTGCTGTATGAAACGGAATACAAAGATTTCAAACAAGCCGAAAGATATTATTTGATGGCGGTGGAGAAGGATGACGCCG
>JAFGMA010000147.1 GCA_016927835.1 Candidatus Zhuqueibacterota bacterium
GGTTAAGCACTGAAAAGATTGCTTCGGCAAAAAACGCCTCGCAATGACAGTAAAAAAATGTTCAATTTATGACCGTTTGCAGTATAGTTTTTCTTTTAGCGCTGCAATCAGCGGAACTTTTAGCCTCGGAATTAATTGAATTTAATTTCGAGGCTATTTTTTTATTACGAAATGTTCGTATTTAGCAGGTGTATCGAATCTGCCGAATTGAATATTCAGCAGCCAATTTCCGAGCTAACTTATTAGAAAAATTGCCTGAAAAGGGAACCTGAGCAGGAAATGATTGGTTTAACGGAAGGATTTTCCAAAGAAGTTCACCTATTTGCCCTCAATTTTGTTGAACATTCTACCACCTTATTATTAAGCAATTAAAAACGTATATTTCGGGGCAAAATTCAATTATTATTAATTAATAGCACAATCTATACTTCTATTAATCGTAAGGGATTTTGTATGATTGAATTAAAAAATGTAACAAAAAACTATGGATTGACTCGGGCGCTCAGCGATGTTTCTTTCAAAATCGAAAAGGGAGAAATCATCGGATTTGTGGGTCCGAATGGAGCCGGAAAATCTACTGCCATGAAAATTATCACCACATATACGGCTCCTACTTCCGGCAACGTAATCGTTGGCGGATATGACGTGCTTCAACATCCGAATGAAGTGCGCCAGATGATCGGTTATCTGCCCGAAACCGTACCGCTGTATTACGATATGCTCGTATTCGACTATCTGGAATTTATGGGCAGCGCACGGCATCTCAATGGCAACTTGCGATCCCGGCTGGACTGGGTGACGGAAGCCTGCCATATCGAAAGCGTATTGCACCGTCCGATTGGCGTCCTTTCAAAAGGATTCAAACAACGTGTTTGCCTGGCGCAGGCACTCATCCATGATCCGGATGTGCTCATTTTGGATGAGCCGACCTCAGGTTTGGATCCGATCCAGATCATCGGTATCAGAAACTTGATCAGGCATCTTGCTCATGAAAAAACCATTATGGTGAGCACGCACATTCTGCAAGAGGTGTCCTCAATTGCCGATCGACTGTTGGTAATCAACGACGGTCGCATCGTTGCAGATGGCACATTTAAAGAATTGCAGTCGCAAATTACCCATGATAATACTTTTTATCTGGCGGTTGTCGCCGAGAAAGATGCTGTCCGGGCGAAAGTTGAATCCCTGCCCGGGATCGATAAGATCGAACCGGTCGAATCCGGCGAAAGTGGCTTGACGAAACTCCGCCTGCATTATTCGGGTGAGAATGTTCCCGAAAGCCTGGATAAGCTTGTTAAAAAAGAAAAATGGCAACTTGTCGAATTCCGAAAAGAGGCGCTGTCACTGGAGGATACGTTCTTGAAGCTCACGCAATCAACTCACGAGCGCGAAACAGAACGTGTTGCAGCCGGTGTATAGCCGTTTTTACTACGAGACTTTGTAAGGAGGAAATGAATGAAAGATTTACTAATCATTTTTAAGCGGGAATTCAATGCATATTTCTACTCTCCGATCGCGTATGTTTTCAGCGTAATTTTTATTATCCTGAATGCCGGCATTTATATGTTCCATTTCTTTTTTTATGGTAATGCAAGCATGCGCGAATTTTTCGCAATTTTACCGATTACGCTGGCTTTGATCTTCATCCCGGCAGTTTCGATGCGGTTATGGTCGGAGGAAAAAAAGCTGGGTACGATTGAATTATTATTAACGCTTCCGATTAAATCAACAAATATCGTTCTCGGAAAATTCCTTGCCAGCTTTGTTTTCTACCTGGTTGCGCTTTCGGGAACGCTCGTAATCCCAATCGTTTTAATTTACCTGGGTTCTCCGGATATCGGACCGATCTTCGGGGGATATTTTGGAGCGATTCTGTTAGGCGCTTTCTTTTTATCGGTCGGAATTTTTATTTCCGGGTTTTTCAATGACCAGATTGTTTCTCTCATCATTACGAGTCTGGTTTGCGGTGTGCTGGCGCTCGTAGGTTGGCAATATGTTCCAATGGTTATAGATGGCTGGGTTAGCGGCTTAGGCGATTTCTTGTACAGCTATGTTGGCGTCACGCGCCATTTTAACGATATTCAACGCGGTGTGATTGATTTACGCAGCATCGTGTATTTTGTATCGTTCACAGCCTTGTTCCTGACCTTGAACATAAAACATTTAGAAGGGAGAAAATTCTAGTGATGAAAGATTTAAAAACAACATTTCTCATAACATTTATCACAGGAGCTGTATTGCTGGCAGGCATCATTATTTTGGTTAATATGATATTTGACAATCTGAATTTCGGACGATTCGATTTAACTGCCGAACAGCTCTATAAAATCTCGCCTGCCGTCGAAAAAATATTCGACAAGCTTGAGGCACCGATTCAATTGACATATTATGTCTCTTCGTCCGAAAAAATGCCGACAAAATGGAAAAATCTCGAGCGTGATGTTATCGATAAGTTAAATGAACTCAAAATGGCTTCAAACGGAAAACTGGACTACGCGGTTTTTGATCCCACCGTTGAAGAGGAAAAAGAAGCCGTTGAATTCGAAAAAATGGAAGAAGAAGCAGAAGAAAGCCAGGACGTGCTAAAAGCACGGGAAGCTGAACAGAAAAAGCAAAGCGCCCGGAAAAAAATTGCGGAAAAGCTGTATGAAAAAGGCGTCATCCCCTTCGGCGTTCAAAGCACCGCCCAGGATGAATTTGCCATCAAGCGGGTTTATTCATCTATTGTGCTTTCATACCTGGATCGAAAAGAGGATGTTATCGCTGAAATTCGACCGGAAACCTTCGGCAGCCTCGAATACGAAATTATGTCACGCATTTATAAGCTGATTTCGAACGAGCGACCGAAGATTGCTTTCTACCCGTCCGATCCTGAAATGCCCCCTTATATGCGGCAACAGCCCTACTATCCGCAACAAAAACCGCCGGATTATTATGAGTACCCGGTTAAATTCCTTCGGGAATCGGGGTATGATGTCACACGCACGAATATCAAAAAAGATGATCCGATTCCGGAAGGCATTAAAACGCTGGTGCTGATGATCGACCAGCCCCTGAACGACCGGCAAATGTATGAAATTGAAAAAGCCCTGCACAAGGGCGTGAACGTAATATTTGCCGCACAAAGTTTCAATTTCAACATCCGCGCTGCCCGTCCAAACGAATTTCAAGTCTACCCGGGACCGACCAATTTGAATACCAACACCATGACCCGCAACTGGGGATTCGAATTGGAGCAGAAAATCTTTCTCGATAACAGTTGCATCCCGTTCCCGGTTCAGGTTTACCAGACACGCAAAGTTGGATTTCTGCAATTGCAGGAGCAGCGAATTGAATATGTTCAAACGCCGGTGGCGATCAAGGTATCTTCGGAAAATATCAGCCGGGAAACCTCCATTTCTAACATGATCGATGATTTGCTTTACATTTTTGGCAGCAACCTCGACTTGGTTGAAGAAAAGCTGGAGAGCGAAAACATTGCCAATCATGCGGTACTTTTCACGTCAAGCGATCAAAGCTGGACCCGCGAATCATATTCCTATCAACCGGTGAATACAACCGAGCCTGATCGCGAGTTGATGTTGAAACACCAGCCCCTGGGCATATTTGTTGAAGGAACGTTCGAATCTTCATATAAAGATAAAGAGCCTCCCCAGTGGCCCAAAGATCCCGGGCAAAATCCGGATGCGGATCAAGACGCAGCGGATGTGCCGGAAGAAAAAGAAGAATTGGGGACTTCAAAACCAGCAAAGATTATCGCTTATGGATGTTCCTATTTGTTCAAAAGCATGTTGATGGAGCAAATGAGCAGCCATAAAGCGCTGCTGCTGAATTCGGTAGACGCGCTCACGCTGGGCGACGAATTGATCAACATTCGCTCTAAAAATATCGTAGCCAGAAGGCTGAAAACAACATCAATGACGGAAAAGTTCTGGACGAAGGTGTTTGTCATCTGGTTTACCCCATTGGTTTTTGTGGCAATCGGAATCTATTTAGCCGCTACGAGAACGACGAAGGTCAGAGAAAAAATTAAGCGAGGAGGGAAAGCCTGATGAAACGTGATCAATTGCTTGCATCGATCGAAAAATTTCTTATTCTTTACGTGTTTGCTTCTATTTTTCTTGTATTGTTAGTGGTATATTTTGTGACGAAACCAAAACCAGCATCCACCAATATCGATGAAATTCAACAAAGCATTGTCATCGGCGTTTCCCTGGATGACGTCAAGAACATTGAAATTTATAAAGAAAAAGCTGACAAGAAAATAGAAATGCGTTTCACCAAGCAGGATGGCAAATGGTACATCCCGACGCATTTCAACTGCAATGGAAATGCATCGCGGATCGAGCAAATCATCAAAGATATGTTGGAAATGCAGGGCAAAGTGCAGGCTACCGGCGAACATCTGTTCGATCGATTCGAAATCGACGATCACCAGGGCATCCATATTCTGCTGAAAGACGAAGCCGATAAAGCTCTGGCGAACCTGATCATCGGAAAAAAAGGCGAAGATTATGGTACCAGCTTCGTTCGCTTTGCCGGAAGAGATAAAATTTTCTCCGCCGATAAAAATATCATCAGCACGCTTCGAATCTACGGTGAGGTGGATACATTGACGACATTTAAAGTCAATAATTTCGTAAATCTCACCGCCGTGGAATTCGAAAAGGATGATCTTGTAACCATTGGTCTGGTTCAAAAAGGCAAGGGAATCACCCTGAAAAGGGAAACCCGCGAAGTGAAAGTGGAAACAACTGAAGCGGATTCAGTCAGTGCCGAACCTGAGATGAAATCTGAAAATTTTTGGGCTATCACCGAGCCTCGCCGGATCGAACTCGATCAAAAGGAAGTGGAGAAATGCCTGAATGATATTCGCAGGATCAGCGGACAAAAGGTAGTCGATCGCATCGGCGATAACCTGCTCACCGACTCTGGCAAATATTCAACGTACGGATTGAATAATCCAACCGGATATATCGCCTTTTTCACCGAGGATGGGAGCAGAACCGATGTGAGATTCGGAAGAGAATTTGAGAAGGATAAAGGGTATTATTTCATGAACCAGAATGACGGTCTGGTTTACGAAGTGACCAAATTCAATTACGACCGTATTTTCAAATGGATTAAAGACTTGCCTGAAAAGAAGAAATAAATGCGCTGTTTTAGTAATTGCTCAGGTATTGGTTCCCAAACGGGAGTTTAGGAACCAGCAGCCGGGGCTTACCTGATTTTCAATTCAAAGCGGGGAACGCGTGTTTCCCGCTTTTTTTTATGCCTGAATGCCCCGTTTCAGACCAAATTTTTTCGCCAGATCAATCGCTGCTTTGAATTCAGAAGGTTTGATGCGTCGATTGAGTTCCGGGAATTCCGAGGCTCGATAGCAAGGGCGATATTGGTCCATTAGATTGACATAGCTCTCCGTAGATATTTCAGAAGAAATAAACGACAGAATTTCCTCGGTTCCTGCCACGTCATTTGGCATGACCAGGTGCCGAATGAGCAATCCCTGGCGCGCAATCCCGCTGGAATCGACTTGAAAATCACCTACCTGCCGGTGCATTTCTTTCAATATTAATTTCAGGTTTGAAAAGTAATCCGGAGCGTTACAATATTTTTCTGCCGCTTCTTTTGATGAAAATTTTGCGTCGGGCATATAAATATCAACAATACCATCCAGAAGTTTGACAACCTCGATCGATTCATATCCGCCGCAGTTATACACAATCGGAACGAGCAACCCCATCCGAATAGCAATCGGCAGCGCTGAGATCAATTGGGGCGCAAAATGCGTCGGCGTCACAAAATTTATGTTATGACAGCCGCGTTGCTGCAAAAACAGCATCAGATTCGCGAGTTCGCGGATATTGATGATTTCTCCTTTTTCACCGTGGCTGATATCATCATTTTGACAGAAAACGCACCGCAAATTGCAGTGCGCCAGAAAGATCGTCCCGGAACCTTGCTTCCCCACGAGCGGTGCTTCTTCTCCAAAATGTGGGAATGCACTGGATACCTTCAAGTCTTCGCCGGCACGACAGATGCCCGTTTCGCCTTCAATTCGATTAACACCACAGCGATGAGGGCATAATGTGCATTCTTCGAGTAATGAACGGAGCGCGGCTATTCTCTCATTCAATTCTCCGGTATGGAATAATTTCATATACGCCGGCGAAAAACGACTTCCAATTTGTTTCATTTTAAGATCCTTTCATAACTCCCGCTAATTGTAAGCTAATAAATTTATCTTCAATGTCAATCAAAAAATCTCTCATTCTCTTTTTTTTGATTGATTTTTATAAAAATTTCATTAAATTAAGAAGATGGAAAAAAGCTCGTTGCTCATTCGTTTTTTTTTAACGTGTTATTTTTATTTGTCAGGCGGCATTCGGTCATCAATTTTAAGTCGCATCTCTTTAGTATCTAATTTCATATTTATGGTGACTAAAAATTTTAGACGGGATTTACATGATAAACAGGATGTTATTTATCTTGTCCATCCTGTTATGCTGTCTAATAGCTTTCTCGCATCGTCAACGTATTTATACAAAACAAAGCACTTAGCTTATTCAATTCAGTGAAGTAATTCAGCACATCAATCTACCGTACCGGGAAACGAAACCATGACCTCACACGCCTCCGTTTTCGACGAGATTCAATGGCATAACTCATCTGTGCCTACGATGCTGAAAATCCGTGATGAATTGCCCGAAGTAAAAACGCTCATATTGGAATTTGCTATCAGAAGCTCAGCCCTGAAACAATCGCTTCCGGATATACTGAGCGCATACCAGATGATCATTGATTGTTTTAGCGAAGGCGGAACGCTATTCATCAGTGGAAATGGGGGAAGCTTTGCCGATGCGATGCACATTTCAGGTGAATTGCTCAAATCATATTTGAAAAAAAGAAACCTGCCTCAGAGCGATATCGATAAATTCAGGTCAATGCCTTTCGGTGAAGAGCTTATTGAAGGGCTCGAAGTTGGCTTTCCGGTGGTCGTACTCGGTTTGAATTCATCATTGGTTAGCGCGCTGGAAAATGACATTGAAACTCGTTATATCGCTTATGCCCAGGAGTTATACGCGCTTGGTAATCCGGGCGATGTTTTCTGGGGAATCAGTACCAGCGGCAACGCAAAAAATGTGGCGTATGCGATGACCACGGCTCGCGTGATCGGCATGTCATCTATCGGTTTGACCGGTGGAACAGGGGGCAGGTTTTCCGAATTGGCAGATGTTTGCTTATGTGTGCCTGAAAGCGAAACATTTAAAGTCCAGGAGATGCATGTCCAAATTTATCATCTAATGTGCGCTATGATTGAAGCGACATTTTTCACGCACCACAAAAATCATTAAGGACTGTCATTTATGTTGCCTGACCCAATGGTTTCCTGCAAGTATCGGTTTCATAAAGGTTCTTACAGGTATTCGGTCAACGCAAATAATTCACGTCCCTAACGACAGGAGTAAATACGGGTGGCTGGTTTAGAGGGTATTGTCGAACAATTCCAGAATAAAAATGTGTTGGTTATTGGTGATTTATTTCTGGATGAGCATATCTATGGTGACATGCTCCAGATTTCTAAAGAAGGTCCGATTCCGGTTGTAACCGTAACGGAGCGAGCTTATTTTCCCAGTGCAGCGGGATATATTGCTCTCGCGTTGAAAGCTCTCGGTTTGGAAGCACATGTCATCGGTTTCGTTGGTCACGATACCAATGGCAAATTGCTAATCGATGAGCTTTTGAAGCGGCACCTGAATATTGATGGCGTTTTCATTCACGAGAAAATGAAAACCTGTACCAAAATTCGAATCAGCGCCGGCGGAAAACACACTGCCACGCAAGAATTGCTCCGCGTTGATTATATCCAGAGGAATGAGTTGCCTGGCGACTGGCAGCAGCAATTGATTCGTGCGCTGATCAATAAGATCGATATTGCGGACGCGATCATACTGGTTGATAAATTATCGATCATCATCAACCAGGAATTCATGCGAAAGGTTGTCGAAATCGCAAAGCAGGCGAAAAAGCCCATCATCGCCGATTCCGAGCGGCTGAATAACTCGTTCCGGCATTTCGATTTGATCGTGGCAAACGATGTTGAAGCATCGACTGCCACGAATATACCAATCAACGACCTTGCTTCTCTGGAGGCAGCAGGAACACAACTGATTCGGGCTCAAGATAATGCAAATGCAGTCATAACTCGCGGCGCTGAAGATATGGCGATCTTCGGAAAAGATGGAGAAATGTCGATGCTCCCTGTCCAGCCGCAAAAAGTCTTCAATGCCAGGGGCGTGGGTGAAATTGTTGCAGCGACGTTGACGGCGGCGATGACCACCGGGGCGAGCGTTAGCAAAGCAGCCGAACTGGCAAATCACACCGCCGGATTAGCCATCAAAAAAAGCGGCATTCCGCTCGTATTGCGCGATGAGTTGCTCAGAGCTATTCGCCAGCACTCTCAATTGCTTGACATACAAAAACTCGTGACCCTTGACGAATTGAAGTCGTCCGTTGATCAGGCTAAGCTCGCAGGAAAAAAAGTTGTCTGGACAAACGGCTGCTTCGATATCATGCATGTCGGTCATATCCTGTACCTGGAAAAAGCCAAAGCGTACGGTGATTTGCTCATCGTCGGCTTGAATAGCGACGCGTCGATCAAGCTGACCAAAGGACCAACGCGCCCCATCGTGGAGGAGTCTCAACGAGCTAAATTGCTATCTTCATTATCTTGCGTAGATTACATTATCATTTTCTCCGAAAAAACACCGATGAAGCTGCTGGAAATCCTCAAACCGGATGTTTATGTCAAAGGCGGGGATTATACGCTGGATACGATAAACCAGGAAGAGCGCCGGTTTATTGAATCATACGGCGGCACGATCGAATTGATGCCAGGCATCGATGGCATGTCCACCAGCGCACTAATCAAGCGAATTTTGAAAGCGCATCATTGAGCAAAAATAAATTTGCTACGCTTGCTGAACGAACCCACAAGTCGCAGGATCAAGAGCAACATGATCGGAATTCCTGATTTTTATAATGACCACCGCTTAGACGACCCTGTTTCGCGAACATCATAACCGGAGCAAATTGTGATGAGTAAAAACCAATTTTCAACTAATTTTACGGCTTTCTGGCTGGTGCTTTTGGGAACATGTATCAGCGTTTGCTGCTTTTTTCTACCCTGGCTAAAGGTAAAATTACTCGTTGGAAGTATGAACGAAAGCGGATTCGAGTTGAGTTCGAAATCCTCTGTGCTCTGGGTCGTTATCGCGCTGGCAGTCATCATTGAATTAGGTTCTTTATTTACCCTGATCTTCAAGCGAAAGACGATGAAACGGATCGCTATCATCGCTTCAGTGCTCGGAATAATATTCATCGTGCTGATTTACTTTTCGATCACCAGTGAAATGCAAAGCGGCGTTAAAAAGGTGATCGGATATGAATTTCATCCGGCGTTTTGGGCAGAAATAGCCGGCTTCGGTATTGCTTTACTGGGGACTTTGTTTTTGCGAACAAGGGAATAGCATCTCAAATCGCACACTAAAACAGCAGCAGAGGGAATCGTAAAATGGCTCAGGAAATAAAGCCAACGGACATACGAAAGCCTGTTTCGGCTGACAGGTTTTATCCGGGCAATAAAAATAAATTGATAAAACAAATCGACGACTTGCTGTCGAATACAACATCGAGCAGGATTGACGGTCAAATCAGGGGGATCATTGCGCCCCATGCGGCTTATGTATATTCCGGATCAGCCGCGGCTGAAGCGTATATTCAATTGAAAAACAGGCATTACGATGTCGTTGCCGTAATCGCCGCCACTCATTACCATGAAACTATTCGCGGTGTTTCCGTCTTCAACGGCGCTGCATACCAAACAGCATTGGGTCTGGTCCCTGTCGCCCAGGCGCTTGCGAACGCCCTCATTCGGCGCGATGATAAGTTGATTTCAACATTTAGCGGGCATCGCCAGGAGCATTCGCTGGAAATTCAGTTGCCATTTCTGCAGACTGTGCTGTCCGAATTTCAAATCATCCCCATCGTTGTGCTGGATCAGGATTATGAATTATACACCATTCTGGGCGAGAATCTGGCACAAATTTTAGCCGGCAAAAATGCGCTGATTGTGGCAAGCAGTGATCTGTCGCATTATCATTCGGATGCACTCGCACGAAAACTGGATTCAGTCACAATCGAACATATCAAGAATTTTGATTACCAGGGTTTGGCAGACGACCTTTCGCACGATGTATGCGAGGCTTGCGGCGGTGGACCCATGATTTCGGCGATGATCGCTTGCGAAAAACTGGGCGCCAAAAAGGTCGAAATTCTCAAGTATATGACATCAGGCGATGTGATGGACTTCGACAAAAGCAGGGTGGTTGGGTATTTATCGGCAGCAATGTATCAGGCAGCGTGATCTGAGCGAATACTCGTCAGGAAGTTCGCTCATTCAACGCGATTTTTTATATTATCCATAGAAACTGACTTCAACGTATTCAGCAATTACGGCGGGCACCACTTAATCCTGCCTTTTCATCTTCAACTATTCGCCTGGCGCAATAACGCGATGGGTCAATTGCCGGTGAGGATTGACAGCGACGGATGATGACCAAAAAAAGTGTGGCAATTATCGGGTGTGGACGCGTTGGCTCAAATTTAGCGTTCTCATTGTGGAAAACCAAAAAATATGCAATACGCGCCCTGATCGATACGCAGCTTTCTGTTGCAGGTGCGCTGGCGGGTCGTACAGAATGCCCGGTTTATTCGGTGAGCATTAATTCAATCCCCGACGAACCCTTGCTGATACTCATAGCCACGCCAGACGATGCCATCAACGATGTCGCTAAAAATCTGGCTGCACGCACTGACTTTGAGTTCTCTCGGTGTCTGGTTGCACATACCTCAGGGGCACTATCTTCGGATATCCTTCAACCACTTGCCGAAAAGGGTGCAAAAATCGCGTCACTCCATCCGGTGCAGTCCTTCAGCAAATTTGAACAGCAGCCAACCAGTCTCAAAAATCTGTATTTCGGAATCGAAGCGGCTCCTGATGTTGCCATTGAGATTGACAGCATTATAAAGGATTTGGGCGGCAGAGCTGTGCATATCGCACCAGAAATGAAAGCATTCTACCATCTTGCCTGCGCAATCACCAGCAATTTTTCAGTAACTTTGCTGTATATCGCTTTAAATATTCTCCAATTTACGGGCATTGACAAAGCGATTGCTGCCAAGATACTCGAACCGCTGGTTTCAACCACTTTACAAAATATTGCTGAAAGTTCCCCGGAGGCTGCATTGACCGGTCCTATCGTGCGTGGTGATATCGAAACCATCACGAAGCATCTGAATGCGCTGAAATCTGAATTTCCGGAATTTGCAGCCTGCTATGTACAACTGGCAAAAATTACAAATAAAATCGGATTCGATGCACAGCGAATCACAAAGGCGCAATCCGATAATCTTGTGGACTTAATAAATCAATTTTCAAAGAGTGAGGGAGTATTTAAATGAAGAACGGTATTATTTCGATGCTGCTTATTGGTTGTTTACTATTATGTTGTGGCGAATCGGACAAATTTTTAATCCAGTGGTCACCGAAAAATCCGGTACAGGGCGATGCGATAGCAATTCGCTATAATGCTCAACACGAGAATGCGCTGATAAAAACCGCTTCAAAAGTTAACTTAATCGCGGAAATTATCTATCCTGATTCCAGTGCAACCATTGTGATGCCCATGCAACAGGAAGGGAATATATTTACGGCAACCATCGCCACCGGAGAAGATGCAATTTTCCTCGGATTCAAACTTGAAGATGACCAGGGGCACACCGAAGATAATGACAGCCGGGGTTGGAATCTCTTGTTCCGCGATTTATCGGGAATGGTGGTGGAAAACGGTTATTACGAGTTGGGCAAAACCTGGGATGGCGCCAGCAGATCGGGGGCGCCGCCGCTGTACGCAAAAGCGCTGGAGAGCTATCAAAAAGAACTCAAAGCGTATCCGGAAAATTTTCATGTTTTCGGCTCGATATGGAAAATCCTGATCCGTCTCGCTGAAAAACAGGAAGATAGCTCGTCAGACCCGAGCAGCCTGGAGCATTCGGAACTTCGAGCGCTCTCAGACCTGGAAACATCTTTTGAATGGGCAAAGATGGCAAAAACGCCTGGCGAAATCAGGCGACGAATTCCGGCGGTTCTTGATAGCCTGCTGAATCTGTATCCCAAAAACGAAGACGCGCTAAAACTCGCGTTTGATTTATATCTCATGTTTCTTAATAACAAGCCTAAGGCAATATATTATGGCGAAAAGTTTTTGCTCGAATACCCTTCCAGTCCGGATGCAGCCACTGTCGCCTATTATTTGATATTTTTGAAATATCGGGACTCACGGCTCGAGCAGGTTCAAAAATTAGAGAGCCTGTTGAAAGATTATCCCGCATTTAAAAGTAAAGAATTTGTTTACATGCGGCTGGCTAATAATTATATGATGCTGCAGAAGCCTGAACAAGCGCAGGAAGCATATTTGAAAACTATTGAGGCGAATTCTGAAGACTTGACTGGCTACCTGGCAGTAGCCAACGGATACATCCAGAACGGGAAACTGGAAGAAGCAAAGAAATATGTGATGCAAGCATTCGATCAATGTACCATTGAGAATTCTCAAAAACTCTACCCATGGATCAATGGCATGGATCGGTTGCAGCGATTAAAATGGGATGAAGCCGGTATTAATTCAACGCTGGCTAAGGTGCGTTTTGAAGCAGGGGATTATGAAGGCGCCATTCAAAACCGTGTGAAAGCCCTCGAATTGGGAACGCAATTTCCAGCCTGGGAGTGGGAAGGCATTGGAAACGCCTACCTGAAATTGGACAACAAGCAGCAAGCGCGCGATGCCTTTTTCGAAGCGCTCTCTATCAATGCCCAGCAAGAAGGGGCACTCAATGCGTTGATCCAGATGTACCGGGCAGAATTCGGTTCGGATAAAGGATTTGAGGATTATCTTGATCGCACGCTGTTTTCCCATAAGAAGAAAACCGCAAAACCGGCTCCGGATTTCGAAGTTAAAAAGCTTGATGGAACCGGATTCCGACTGTCTGAAAACAAGGGTAAAATTGTCGTGATCTATTTCTGGGCAACGGCTGCCGAGCATTGCCTCAAGGAAATCCCGGCATTGAATGATTTGGTTCAGCACTTTCGGAATAATCCGAATGTGATCTTTTTAGCCATTTCCATTGAAAAAAAATCTGCGCTGGACAAAATTGCTGCCGAAGCAAACTTTTTATACCAGCAATGCTACCTGGGCGATCAAGCAATGAAAACGTTGGATGTACTGGGATTTCCGACACACATTATCGTCGATGGCAACGGGCTGGAGCGGTTCAGGCAGATCGGCTATATTCCGGGCGTAGAGCAAACGCTGGGCAAAAAAATCAATTCCCTGCTTTCCGAGTTGACTTCATAGGTTGTGAGTTCGCTGAAGGTTGTCCCGGATCAGGAATTTCTTAAATCCAGCAGGGGAATGGCATCTCTCGCTAAGGCTTTCGGAAGTGATTAGAAAGTCGTATTCCGAAACCACAAATTTTATTCTGAGCCCACGAAATGCACCCTCACGCTATAGTGGTTACAGGGCGCATTTCGTGGGCATTTTTTTGTTACCGCCGGTGAAATGCTTTCGCAAAGACTCAGTTATATTTGATACTCGGCTGCAAAAAGTTGTCACACCAAATCGCACGCATCCGCCGGCATCCAGTGTGCATCCTTTCCTTCCCATTTAACATTGCACCCGATTGGATTGGTAAGCGGAATACTCAGCGGCGCTCCGGCTAAATGCTGTTCCAGCGCCCGTTCGAGATCGTTGACCTTCATCTTGCTTGTATCACGCGGATTATCAACACCCCTGCCGGTATATACAAGTCTGCGCTTATTGTCGAATACGTAGAAATGAGGCGTACGCAACGCCCCGTAAGCGCGCGCGATATCCTGTGATTCGTCATACAGATAGAGCCAGGGGAATTTATATTGTTTCATCCGCTCAACCATGTGCTCGAAATCATCTTCGGGATACGTGTTTTTGCTATTCGAGTTGATTCCCACGAAGCGAACACCCTTTGAGGCAAATTTTTCAGCCGTTCGCCGGGTAACCTCATCCGAACCGATGACGTACGGACAATGATTGCAGGTGAAGAAGACAACCAATACGGGCGCGTTTTCAAAATCCGATAATTGGTATGTTTTGCCATCGGTTGCCGGCAGTTTGAAATCAGGTGCTTTTTGATCGGGTTGTAGGGTGAATGCCATAATATCATCTCCTTTTGATGGGATTTATTAGAGCTCTGCAAAATGAGGCTGAAGCCAGTTCATCCTTCGACTTCGCTCAGGATGAAGCTGCGCTTAATCTATTGATAATTATAGCCTGAGGACTTCATGATGTGCGAAGCGGTCCGCCGCCGCGGTCGAACCATGATTTTTATTAAATTGGCTATTTTGCAAAACTCTGTAAGGTTTATACGTTAGCGAATTGAGCGACCATTCTAATTCCCGGTATATTTAACTCAATGCCCGATTAAATAAGCATTTCAAAACATCCGGACGTGATCCCTTTTGGGATTACGACGATTTGAACAGCATGCAATAGCCGCTTCGGTTGCCTCTTTCGCATACTATCTTCGGGTGCAATCCCATAATTTCGTAGCCGATAACGCGTCGTCTATACTTCGAAAAAACGACATTTAGGCATGATCCTTTAACCCATCCGCCGCCCCTTCCCTTAAACCAAGGGAAGGAGAGAGAACCGGGGAGCAAGTTCCCCTTCTCTATTGTTTAGGGAAGGGGCAAGGGGTGGTGCGGCATGCCGATAGGTAAGTATGAAGCGCACCTATTCCGTAGCAATGTTCTCAATATTGATTCGGGAATTTTTATATTTTAAACACTTTTATCTTCTAAATATTAATACCTTATGTCAGTTAAGCAATTACCGAAATTGTGGGATTGCTCCCCTATCTTCTTTGTCGCTGCATACCGCCTCGTTCCTTCATTTGTTGCGGATTCATCATCAACCACCTCATTATTAAATTGGCGACAACTCCTCCCAGACATCGATCAGCCGGTGATAATTTTGGATCATCCGGGGCGTCATCAGGCTGATGGGGCAGGCGGTATTGCGTAATACCATCCGGTATTTCCCGCCTTCGAATGCCGCGCGCGTTGCCCGTTCGACAGCAGCCGCGTTATCATTCTCCAGAATCCGCGATTCGATGTTGCCCGCCAGCGTTATCCGTCCGTTTGCCAGGGCTTTGGCTTCGGCAAAACTGATGTCGCCATCCGGGGGCGGCTCCACCGGCTCGAAAAAATCCCCGCCGCGGGCGATCACTTTTTCGAGTGTCGTTCTCACATTCCCATGACAGTGAACGTGGCTGATAGCGCCGGCAGCATGAATACGCGCGATGACCGGTTTTTCGAACTGCTGAACCAATGCATCATAAATTTCCGCAGAAGCCATGGGCGGCGTAATCCATTCACAGCCGCCCATCCAAACCCATTCAATCGTATTTTGCGCCAGAAGGACATCCAGAATGCGCAGTATCCGCTCCATGCATTGTTCTGATAGCTCCCGGAGCAGGTTTAATTCCGAGGCGCAGAATTCAAGGAAAGTATCGTAGGGCATCATGCCGGCGACGCAGACAAAAGGAGATGAAACCCCGGTATGTACGATTCCTCGCGCATTGAAACCAGCCGGAAGATTTGCCAGACCGGGAGGCACCAGTTCCTCCGGCAACTCCCAGCGAATCAAGCGTATTTTTTCGATGTCAACCAGGGTTTCAACCGGATACTTGATGGTCCAGAGTGTGCGACTGACTGTATTCTCGCTGGTGACCGCCGTCAATTTACCTTTTGGCGTGCTGATCACAGACGTTGTGGTCACATTTCCGTTTTCTCTTTTCTGCGAAACAGTTTTGATACACTGAGGCGGAGTGACCAGATAGCGGTTAATATACGATGGAATGCTATGAAAAAAATGAATTTGCTCTGAAATCCGCTCGAAAATTTTCCGTTTAGCGGTTTCGTTGATTTCGTCAGCGCTGGTGAAATGGAATCCTTCTAAGAAGAGCGGCACGCGGTCAGCCCAATCGCCGCGCGCTGTGGCGAGGAGTCTTTCGCGAGGGGTCATTCTAAATTCCTCTAAAAATTAATTGCAGGCAATTTTGTTTTATACGACCAGAGGGAACCAACGTGAATGTCAAAAAAAATAAGAAAGCATATTTTTCTTTTTTGTTGATGCAATTTAGCAATCATGCCTCTACTTTTAAAATCGTTATATGATTTAAAATCTGCATTGTTCAAAATCTTCGCCGGTACACGCCATCTGGCGGTTATAAATATTTGCACTCGGACATCAAAACTGCGTGTTGCGATAGCTTTCAGCAAACCGGAAACTATTCGCATTATTCTTCGTTTAGTGTATGAATTAATCTGAGCCGTTGGGGATCACCTGGTTTAGAGCGATGCACTATTGGCTGGCTTTCAGGTGCGCATCTTTCTGAAATTGATTTTTTGATTGAAATTATGGGGAATCGTCGATGACATATCAGGATGCGACAGATTACCTGTTTAATTTAGAGCGTTTTGGAATCAAGCTTGGACTGGACAGAATGACCAGCTTCCTCGAGGCGATTGGCAATCCGCAGGCACAATTTAAAGCTATCCATGTTGCGGGAACGAATGGGAAAGGGTCGACCTGTGCTATTTTGGAATCGATATTGCGCCAATCGGGAGCAAAAACCGGATTATATACATCGCCGCATTTGGTGCGCGCCGAGGAGCGCATAAAAATCAATGGCGTCCCAATCGATACCGCCGATTTTTTAAACTATGTTGTGCAGTTTCAGCCGCTGATAGACAAATTCAGAATGACTTTTTTTGAATCGCTGACCGCGATTGCCTTTCACTATTTTGCCCAGCACCAGATTGACATTGCTGTGCTGGAAGTAGGTCTCGGCGGCAGACTCGACGCAACAAACGTTGTAACGCCCCAGCAGACATTGATCACCTCGATAAGTTACGATCATCAACTCGTACTCGGCAGGAGCCTGGAACAGATCGCCGGCGAAAAGGCAGGCATATTGAAGCCGGGTGTCCCGTGCTTCACCAATAACAATGATCCCTTGATAGTCAATATTATCAAACAAAAATGCGACTCTCTTGGCTGTCAGTTTTTTCCGGTATGGGAGCTGGTTGAAATTGGTAGCGCTGTTTTTGCGCCCGAATCGAGCCGGTTTGATTTGAAAATCGGATCTCAGTTATTCACTCAACTTGAAATACCACTTGCCGGACGAATTCAGCTTGATAATGCCGCTCTTGCTGTCTTTTCCGCTTTTAATTTGGATCCGCACTGTTGCGCCGTCACGCCTGAAAGCATTTATAAAGGTCTTCGCACCGTGAATTGGCACGGACGGCTGCAACTTATCAAAGACGTACCCCGCGTACTGGTTGATGTCGCACATAATAGCGGCGGGATGTCTGTGTTTGTGTCAAACTTGAAAGATATTTATGAATATAATCGATTGATTTGTATTTTGGGGGTCATGGAAGATAAGGATTGTGCGAGCATGCTGAAGACGCTCTCAACGGTAGCAGATACCCTCATCGCTGTGGCACCGCAATACAAACGAGCGCTGCCTGCCGAAGAAATCGCCCGAACAGCAGCGCCCTTTTTCCGTGAGGTCGTGACGATACCACGTATTAACGAGGCATTTGCGTACGCCCTTTCACGCACATCAGTTCGCGATCTTCTCTGTATCGTGGGATCGCACTTTACGGTCGGAGAGCTTCTCTCGCCTGAAAATCGAAAGCAATTTGGCTTCAATATTTTTTTATAAAAGCGTTTGAATGAAATGCCGAATTCGTCATGCGCTATATTTACATATTTTGATCATAATTCGGTTTGAAATTGGAAGATAATCAATCATATTTAACCGATGTCTAATGATGGAATGAACTGAGGCATAGTCAGAGGGATTCAGGCAGGATTCAAAATGACCTTGACATTTAATGATTTCTTCTTTATATTATCGCCACAATTTAATTTCTAGTTTAATAATACGCGTAATAACCTTCAATCTTCCTAAACGATACACGGGTTTATATTTGAAAAAAAAACTAATCCTTCTGCTGGTAAGCATCATCGTATTAACCTCCATCGATTTGGTCACCAAAAGCATCGCCACATCTGTGTTGAAAGGCAAGCCCAGCATTTCAGTGATCGAAGGCTTCTGGAATTTTGAATATGTCGAAAATCAAAATATTGCATTTAGCATCGGTAGCCAGATTCCCGGGGGCGTCAAGCAATATTTAATTATCGGGGTAGAAATTGCTGCGCTCATCTTTCTGGGCTGGTTCTTCTTCAAATCCCCAAAGACGAAATTAACCCTGGTCAGCATTATCCTCATTGGATCCGGCGCCTTTGGTAATTTAATCGATCGCGTAATCAACGGACATGTGGTCGATTTCGTGCATTGGTTTTATAAGGGTTTTAGCTGGCCTGTTTTCAATGTGGCAGACGCGTATGTGACCGTAGGCATGTTTATTTTGATATTCGAATTTATATTTTCGCCCCACTATAAAGAGCAACAGAATAACGAGAAAATGGACTGATGCTCTGTTCTGCTTTTAATGCTTCCCCATACCGGAATCCTGTTTGGCTGCATTTTCAGCTTGCCACAGTTTTTTAATACCGGGCGCACAAAACCACGATCCCACTTTTTTAAATTATCAGCAAGGTGAACAATAAAAATGCCTGAGCGATGCTGAGTGGTCCTTTCGGTCAAAGGAGAGGCAATCAAAGCTGCATCAGGACCAACATCGTCATCGCCAGGCATTTCAAAGGAAAACCAAATATGAGATTCGAAATTCTACATTTCTTCTGCTTACTTTACATACGTCAATTTCATTATCGAGCTGTATAGCTTTCCGAATTGATTGTTTTCACCTTGGTCTGCGGCGGGAAAAGCAGTCAGGTGAATGAAATAAAGCCCACTTGCAATCGGCACGCTGAAATCGTTGGTAGCATCCCAGGTTACGACTTGCTGGCTTTGTTCAACGATTTGGTCGACCAATGTTTTAACCTGCTGTCCGAGGATATTATAAACTTTCATACTCACCCGGCACTTGAGCTGAACATCAAATCGAATTTTGGTTATGCCATTGAACGGATTGGGATAATTCTGGTATAACGCAAACTTTTGGGGAGCCACCGGATCTTCAATTTCGAACGCATCTCCTTCTTGCGGGGATTCCACCAGCACGACATACATGCTCTGCGCACCCCGTGCTCCTTTTGCAAGGTTACCACCAAGCTGAATTTTGCCTGCGGGGAACACTTTTTCCCAGAGGTTAAGCTTTCCAGCCTGATCGCTAACCTGTATTGTTACATTTGTCTTTTTGAAAGTATTCCGCAACCATTCTGGCACATGAGATGCCCTGCTGTCATAGCCGACATATACCTTGACATTTTCTTCACTTGTAAATGTCAGGAACTCTTCATCGCTGCGATCACGGTCGCTGTTCGCGGTTTTAATCCATAGTAAATTGTTTTTGCTCTCAGGCAAATCGATAATTGTATAGCTTCGATCGATGTAATAACGGTCTCCAAGTCCTACTGAATCGGCTTCGTACAGCACCATGTTGATGTTTTTCAAAATCGATTCTGATTCAAGCCAATAGGAAAAAGAGCTATTGCGTTCAATCATATTCGGTACAAGCGCCATATCGCAAATATTATTGATGGTTATCGTATACCGTCTGTCCCCCTGGTGTCTGGTGGTATATAAATAGACATCGCATTCTGTTGAATCCAGCTCTGCTTCTATCACTTCAATGTAGTTATTAATCGCATAATTCTTAATATCCTGCGCTGAATTCCGGTTAATTCGCTCGCTAAATGATATTTTAATTTTCTCATTCTTAATCACTTGTGCAGCAATAACTTTTGGCGGCGTTACGTCAATCAATTCAAATGTATACGGCGTTGAATTGCCTTCGATGATATTCGCCGCAGGTGCGCGGTCTTTTACATTTATCACGGATAATCTATAGGACAGACCCCTGAGATGCGCACTCGTTGCCAGGTGCACGACTCGAAAAGTCTCATCCAGTTTGGCTTTTATCACTGCAACGCTGTTCGTAATTTGATAATTAGCAGGTTCCTCTGCCGAAGCGAACTCGACCGGTTCACTAAAATATACATCTACTTTCGTCGCATCCAATATCAGCACAGAATCAACACGGGGTTGCGTCATATCGACCGGTTCGAAGTAATACGATATCATCGTGTTGGGAAGGATCGTATTGGGTTCTTCAGCCCGGTCTTTTATATTGGAAACATAAGCGTAATAATTTTTTCCGCGCTCATGTATCGTAGTCGAAAGATGCACGACCCGTAAATTATTTGCCAAACTTGCTTTTAGCACCTGAATTCCGCCATCGATGACATAATTATCAAGGTCTTCAGCACTTACTTGATCAAGCTGTTCGCTGAAAGTAACATCAATCCCGGTTTGATCGAGCAACGAAGTTGACACCACATACGGAGGCTTATTATCTTCTTCTTCATAATAATAAACATTTGTGCTATTCGCTAAAATCAGATTTGGCTTCGGCGCTCTGTCTTTTATACGGTTGACCGTAAGCATGTACGTCAGTCCTCTGCGATGACTCGTGGTTGTCAGGCGTACTTTGTCTTGCTCAGGGCTCACCTCGGCGTTCAAAACGAATATCCCGTTATCAATTTTATAATAAGATATCGTTTGGGCACTCTTCAAGTCTATTTTTTCGCTGAATGACAGCAAGACATGGTTTGCGTCCTCCAGAACGACTGAGACAATTTCCGGCGGGACGTTATCTATGAATTCCTGGTAATAACTATATGCTAAATTACTAATTTCATTCGGATTGGGAGCATTGTCTTTCACGTGATTGACCGAAATTGTATAGGTCTCTCCCATGCGGTGCTCGCTCGTGGTCAGGCGCACAACCATCAAATCATCCGCCAACCCGGCATCGAGCACAGCAATGCCTTTGTCAATATTATAGTTGATTACATCTTGAGCCGATGTCGGATCCAGTTGTTCGTCAAAATAAATATCCAGTTGCATCCGATTGACAACATCTATTTTTTGAATGTGGGGCGGCGCCAAATCGACGATTTCAAAATAGTAGGTATAGTTGCTGTTCGGCGCGATACAATTCGGGAACTCAGCCAGGTCGCTTATGTTATTCACCGTTATGGTGTACGTTTTACCGCGCTGATGCTCCGAAGTCGTCAAATGCACCACATGCAGATTCATGTCTAAAACAGCGTCACTAATAGCGACATTATCGCTGATTTGATAGTTGGAAATCTTCTCCGCTTCCCCCTTTGCCAGGGCTTCGGTAAAAACTAAATCCACCTTTGTTTCGCTCAGGATTTCAGCCTTGACGATTGCCGGCGGCACATCGTCGACGCTTTTCAATTCATAACTTAAGGTTGAATTTGTCGCAATCACATTCGGTGGTATTGCGCGATCTCTGATATTATTCACTTGAATCTTGTAGCTGACACCAGTTCGATGGGTTGATGTTGTTAAATACACATCACTCAGATTGTCATCGAGTCGCGCTGCCAACACTGAAATCCCATTATCTATTTTATAATTATTTTGATCTTCGGCGCTAAGACGTTCAAGCTGTTCGCTGAATTTAAGCGCCAAGTGTTCATTATCCATAATTAATAGATTTTTCAGTTCCGGACTCAGTGTATCCACGGTTGCCAGGTAATAAGTGTAACTGCCCGATTCTATTTTATTTTCAGCGTGGTCCATTACATTTTCGATCATCAGGCTATACACCTCGTTTCGCAAATGCGGCATCGTTGAAAGAGAAACGATTGTTTCTGACTGATCGAGTCTGGCGCTGATTGCGCTTACGCCTTTATCAATATGATAATTAGCCGTATCTTCTGCGGAAGTTCTTTCAACCGGTTCATTGAATTGAATTTCTATTTTTGTTTCTTCTATGATTTTGACTTCCAGGACGAACGGCTTCTCATTATCCAATTTTGCGAGCAAATACGAAGCGGTTGTGTTTTGCTCGATGACATTCGGATTTTTAGCTCGATCGGCAATATTATTAACCGTTATCGTATATTGCACACCTCTTTTGTGAGAGCTGGTTTTCAGGATAGCCGTTTTCAAATCACTGTGCAATGCAGCGAATAACACCTGTACATCGCCGCTTATTTTATAATTTTCAACGGTTTCAGCAGATGACTGCGTTATGGGTTCACTGAAAAGTAAATGCACCTGTTCTTCGTTGAAAATCGTCGCAGTGACCAACTCAGGTTTGATGTTATCCACACTATCCAGACGATATGTGGCGCTTGCATTCTCTGAAATTTTATTGGGTGGTGTTGCACAATCATAAATATTTGCTACAATAATCGTGTAGTCTGTGTCCAACTGGTGTGCGGTCGTTGTGAGGTGGACTGTCAGCGAATCCTCGCCAAATTGAATGTTCTGAATGACTACGCTGTCGCTGATGCTATAATTTTTAATCAGTACAGCCGATTGTCGGCTCACCGGTTCACTGAATTGAATATTGAGTTTGGTTGGCTCGGCTAAAACCACAGATACAATTTCGGGAGGTGTTTTGTCAAGGGCTTCCAGCAAATACGAAACCTGGTACGCTTCTGTGATGCAATTAGCGGGCTCTTCCCGATCATAGATATTTGTTACTGTTAACTGATATTGTTTTTCATAGGCATGCTCGCTGGTTGTCAGATGCACGGTGATGCAATCTTCAAAAAGCTGAGCCTGAAAAATTTCAATATTATTATCGATCTGGTAATTCGCTTTATTTTCTGCTGAGGAGCGGGTAACCATTTCGTTGAAGACCAATACAATCCGTGTTTGACTGAGTGCTTTTGCGCTGACAATGTAAGGCGGCTTGCCATCACCGGCAACAGGGAAGTAATAGCTTCCGGTGCTATTCGCCTGGATCGTGTTGGGTTCATCCGCCATGTCCTGGATATTATTCACCGTAACCGAATATGAAAATCCAGGTCGATGTTTCGAGGTCGTCAAATGCACGTGAATCGTATCTGCATCCAGAACTGCCCCGACAACCTGAATATTATCTGAAATCGAATAATTTTCTTTTCGTTCGGCGGAAGCCTTTGTTATCGGTTCGGTAAATTCGATATCAACATGTGTCTCATCGATAATTTTGCACTTGGCAATTGCGGGTTTTACCAAATCCTTGCTTTCAAGTATTGCGGTTGCTTCTTCCGAATATGCACTCTGATTAAACGCCGAGTCATACGCAGAAACTGCGAAAAAGTAAGAAGTATTTTCCTTTAATCCTTGTACTTCATAAGAATTCTGCATTCCAACATCAATTACAGTGTCGTAATTTCGGCTTGAAAGACCTTGATGAATCTTGTAGCCCATTAAATCGGGTTCAGAGTTGGGATTCCAGGTTAAGATGAGTGAACTTGATTGAGCGTATAGCCATTCAAAACTGATTAGCGATAAACAGAATAGCAAATATTTCAACCTTTTACATTTTGTTACATACATGTCCTTGCCCTTCCATAATCAAATAAAACGTCATATCTACTAATTAGTATATCGGCAAGGACTATGCCATCTTAAATATTACAAAAACGGAATTGTGTAAGCATCTATTTAAATTGAAATAGCGGAGTTAAATTTAGTGCGAAACATGGACATTTTAAGGCAGTAACATTTCACCTGAGTAATTCATTTTCGTAACAACAACAAAGAATTTTTTTGCGATATTAAATAATATTAAACGTTTTTCTTCCAATTGGGGTGTTTGATGTTATGGTATTTAACCTTATAGTTGAGGGCACGAGGTGAGATATTCAGAAGCTTGGCAGCATCTTTTTGAATCCATTTGCTAATTTCAAGCGCTTTCAGGATTGTAATCCGCTCGACTTCATTCAATTCAAGGGTATCTAATACTGGAACTTCCTGCTCGTTCCGACGCCGTTCGCGACCGCCGGCGGCAAAATAGTCTTTTCCCGACATAATAATATCATCGCCGCTAATCATTTTGCCATCTTCAGCAACAAGAACTGCACGCTCAATTATATTTTTTAATTCGCGAATGTTGCCGGGCCACGAGTGATTGGTTATCAGTTTAAGGGTGTCTTCTGTGAAGCCTTTGGTATTTTTCCGGAGTTCTTTTGAGAATACGCGTCTGAAATAATCGGCAATCAACGGGATGTCCTCCTTCCTGTTTCTCAGCGGAGGCACGTGAATATTGACGACATTCAATCGGTAATACAAATCAACTCTGAAATTGCCCAATTCTATCTCTCGCCAGAGGTCTTTATTGGTAGCGGCAATGATTCGAACATCAACACTGATGGTCTTATTTCCACCCAGGCGACAGAATTTTTGATCTTGCAGTACGCGCAATATTTTCGCTTGCGTTGATAGGTGCATATCGCCTATCTCATCGAGAAACAGCGTTCCGGTATGCGCTTGCTCAAATTTCCCGATTCTGGTTTGATACGCGCCAGTGAATGCTCCTTTTTCATGTCCGAATAGCTCGCTCTCAAGCAAATTTTCCGGAAGTGCTGCGCAGTTCACCTTCACATACGGTTTATCCGCTCGCAGGCTGATGAATTGAATCAATCCTGCGATAAGTTCCTTTCCCGTGCCGGTCTCGCCCTGGATTAAAATGCTGGCATTGCTTTTCGCTACCTTTTTAATCAGATTGAGGATTTCTTTAATTTCCGGACTGCGACTCACCAACGGGTAATAATAATCGAATCCAAAATTTTTACCCAGAGCGCTGTTCTTAGGATTTATGAAATCCCCACCAGCTTCTGCCAGGTTCGTGTCAAAATTCTCTCTCAGCCTACTCATGCATTCTCTACCTGCTCAGTACGTAATGTGATCCGCAAAGCTATTCGGCAGTAAAATATAACAAATATTATTTTTATATATTAAGTATATGTAATTTTTGCAAATATCATGCCATACAGTTATAGCTCTGTTTAATTTAATTTGTTAAACTGGTATTGATAGCTCTACTTATTTCCCTATTTTTAATATCTCTATGCAATAACTATTTTATAACATTTGATTCCGGCGTTGACGAATATGTGATAAATGCTTTTTTTATTTCTATCCTTTTTGGTAAGAAAACGATCAGCCATGATAGCGTGCATGAATTGTTTTGATGCACGCAATTAATCTATATATTATCAAGTAGTTAATCGTTCGAAGAGCGCTTCAAATTCCTCGTGTTCCCATTCCTTCTCACCAGATTGCTCAATGCTGCGTTTTAGCGCATCCAGCAAGCGAAGCACCCTTGGTCTGTCAATTTTGCTTTGCGCCAATACATGCTGCCCAAATATCAAATCATTTTTATGACCGTCGAACATGACTCGCCCTCGACTGAGCAATACAATCCGATCCACTACCTTGATCAACTCAGCCAGATTATGCGATACAATAATGACGCTCTTTCCAAGCGCTTGCAAGGATTTGACTATTTGATTCACCATCTTTATTCCGGCAGGATCAAGCCCTGCGGTTGGCTCGTCCAGCACCAGTACCTCAGGTTGCATGGCGAAAACACCCGCCAGCGCCACCCTCCGCTTCTCACCTTCGCTGAGGTGATGTGGATTCCTGCCACTATACTGATCAAAATCAAGACCCACGATTTCCAGTGCATGGCGCACCCGAGCATCGATTTCGTCTTTTGCCAGGTTAAGATTCAAGGGACCAAATGCGATGTCCGCATAAACAGTTTCTTCGAATAATTGGGATTCAGGAAATTGGAAAACGATTCCGATCTTCCTTCGGATTTCGTTCGAGTAAGCTTTATCTTCCCAGATGTCTTTGCCATTCACAAGCACCTTGCCCGAAGTTGGTTTCAATAGCCCGGTGAAGTGCTGAATCAGCGTGGTCTTGCCTGATCCACTGTGCCCCATGATACCAATCAGTTCATTATCCCCGATTTCGAGGCTGACATTGTCAAGCGCAGTTTGCTTGGCATCAGATAATAATGTGTACGAAAACGATAAGTTTTCAATTTTAATTTTCACGGTTTTCCCTGGCGCATTAAAATGTCCCCGAATTCATATCTTATAAATCCCGCCGCACCGATCATGGTTCCACAGTAATTTAAAATTTCAATAAATTCTCGTTTGATTTTTAAAATTTTCCATTATTGATATCGGATTTATCCAATCAAATCATAACAGCATCAATCGTTTCAATGTGCTGGCACTGGTGCCGAAAATATTACTTCAATTCGACGATTCAGCTTTCTTCCGATTGCTTTTTCATTATTTCCGATTATAATTCGTTCCCCGTTCAGCCGTGCAATTCCAAGCGGCTCATTTTCCCCAAAACCTTCCGCCGTATCGAGCCGATCAGCGATTTGCCGATAGAATTCAAGATGATTCTTTTTCAAATAATCTTCGAATCCGCTATGGAATGTGCGGGCTCTTCTTCGCGATAGATTTTCATTCACCGCTTCGGGTCCAATCGGACATGCGTGCCCGGCGAACCGGATTCTCTTTTGGGGATCCGGCAGCACCTTTTTAACTTCGTTGAATATGCGCTGCCAATAAAAACTATACAACGGATCCGTAAGCGCGAACTTCAAAGGAAATGCAATTCGATGTTCGCGTTGAAAACTGGTCTTTGCAAGATAGACGCTATTTGAATGCGTTTTAAACTTTCGACCAAGCGTATCTCTAATCGAAATATAGTAGTTTGCTCCGACATCGAAATAGGGTCGAAAGCCGGCATTTTTTGCAGGATTCCATTGAATCGAATCTTGAAGCCCTAATTGACTTTCTTGCTTCAAAAGCCGCACGCTATCTGTTGCACCCTCGTGATAAGCTTCAAGCCAACCCTGCTCCAGCGGAATAATGCTGATTATTTCCGAATGAAACTGCACCGCTTTCGGGATATCTTCGTAATCAGTGTGGCGAATGGGTTCGAAAAGAATTTTTTGATCAGCATTGTTACTGGTGATCATCACATAGCGTCTTTCTTCGAAAACCCACCTGGCATCGGTCGGATTCGCCGGCACCCGGCGTTTGGGCAATCTTTCGCCCGGTAAAAAATGAATCTGTTCTGCATCTACCCCCAGTATAATAAGGGAATCGCGTACAGCGCGGGCACGGCGATCTGCCAATTCAGGTAAATTATCATCCGTATTGGAATCAGAAAAGCCCCGGAGTGAGATTCGTAATCTCTTATCCCGCGTCAGGCGCTCTGCGAGTATCGCAAGCGGGGGATCGAAAGAGCTTTTATGTAAATACTCGGCTTTCACTTCAGTGCTGTTTATGTCAAAACAAATTTCAGTAATAATCGGCATATCAACTGAAGCCAGGGCAGTGAGCGCGGTCGTCACTGTATCATCGCATACAAACTGACCTTTTGGAATCGTATAAAAATATTGGCTCACTTTATTGTTTTCTTCATTGCTCTCAGTAACTTTTTGGTCTTCGTCAGCGATAGCTACAATTTCATGTAATCCCAAAAGCGGCGTGTGCCATGAAATGCGAATTTGGCGTGTTCCTCCCGGTGGCAGGTCTTCAACCAATTTACTTCTGATTTTGTGCGTTGCCAGTGTCTCGCTTTCAACGGTAGAATGAAGCAGCGTGTATGATCCTGTGATAACATCACGCAGCGTCAGCGCAAAATTCTTTGCTGCCAGATTCCCGTTATTTTTCAATGATACGACCAACTCTCCATGATAATCATTCTGGGTTATCCAGGGACTATATTCGAATTCGAGTTTTTCGATCTCGATATCGGGATAGGGGACGACAAAATGTGCGATGCCGCGTTTACCGTGGTGCGCAAAACGAAAATGATCATCCCGATCCAGCGCAAGCACGATCCAGTAGTAATCGCCTCCGCGCAGATCCGCGATCAACAGAGAATCATCATCGACACTTTCAAGGTATTGCACACCGATCCCCGGCAAAACAGCCCGGAGTGCCTTTCCATCTTTCGCTTCGGATGCGGAAAGAAAGTTTGCCAGTTTGATGCTATCCGGATCAATCATCACCACATAGCGCACGTCGTCGAACAAATCCGGTTCCCGGCTTTGTTCCCATTTTAAAACAACCTGCTTTTCGAAAACCGAATCATCAATCATCGGATGAAGGAAATTGAATGGTTCGGGTCTGATCGGTTGATGGTTTATTCCGCCGCGATAAGTACGCGAAAAAAATTCGCCTTCGTCCAGAGTTGCCAGGTCGAATCGCATGGCATTATTTTTCCCGGGGAGCATGGATTTCGTTGTCAAATTGATATCATCAATGCTGATATTTGCCCCAAAAGAAAAATGGCTCAATAAATCGTTTCCGAAATTATAGCCGGCATTTAGCGAGAACCAGTGACGCCACGACAGTTCAGCGCCGATTCCCACCACATCTTTTTCATCTCTCACTTTGCTGTAATCTGTCATAAGCTGCAATTGCATGCCGTGGTGCGTACCAAAATAGAGCCCGGCGCCAAGTCGATACGTCCTCGGTAAGGGTGTGCCCTCATTTTCATACTTAAGCGCTGTACCCAGTTGAGTGACCGCTGCCCCTGCCGACAGAATACCGTATTCGAACAGCCGATTTTTCAATCGAAACTTGGGTGTTCTTGCCAGCACACCGAAATCCGCGATAAACGCACTGGCTCCATAGTTATCCAGCGTACTTTGCAAATACTTCAGGTTAACGCCCAGGCTGAGGTTATCGGAGATCGCGCTGATGGGCTGCCCGATATTCAAAGCTGCAACGAGATCATTAGCAGAAGCATTGGGTACTGCATGATCTGAGCTATCAAATTCCGGTACGCCGCAATACAAAATTCCGATTGCAGCGCGTGTTTTGTCACTGAGAGGGGATGATACCTGTTTTCCGAACAGAAAAGAGGCGCTGTAAACATCAGCGATCCATTTCGTATAATCTGCCGACCAGTGCCATTCCCTCAAAAAGCCTGCTGCGCCCGGATTGGCATAAATCGAAAAGGATTCATCCAGTAATCCGGAATGACTGCCCGCCATCGCCTGGAGCCTTGCACCGGGAGTCATTTTTAAAAATGCAGCACCCGCCCTGATCTGCCCGTGTGCTGTTTGAGAAAATAATGCCCAAACAAGGGTCAGTAGAACGAGGAAATCGATTTTTTTGTGAACCATTTTCATATAGCACTTTTCTATTTTTCATCAACGTACGATTAAAAATTTCTTCCAGGAATTAAACTCATCAGTTCGAAGCGTTACCAGGTAAATACCACTTCCGAGTCTTTGCCCGGTGTTACTCATTCCGTTCCAGGGGTATGTATTCCATCCCCCGTCGTAGATATCGCGTGTTAATTCAACAATATGGCGCCCTGCGATATCGTAAATGTCCAGCCGGGCGTTTCTGCGATAGCTCAATTTGAAATGTATTCCGAGCGGTTGCTCAACTTCGGGTTTATAGACATTGCGATCGAGCACCAGGTAATTGCTGCTTTGAATCTGAACCACCGCTCTGGCGCTGTCGCTATCACCCAGGCTATCTTTCGTCCGAATTTCAAATATCAATTGTTCTTGCCTGCCCGAACTGATTAGCTTAAACGGTCGATAAAGCTCGTCCACAGTATACCAGGTATCCGGTTCGAGATGCGTGGTTTCGATAAACTCATCTCCAAAGGATGTATTCGCTTGACCGTCAGGCATATAAATCCACAAATCCCACACGGTCGTGTATTTTGGAATTTGAACGCGTACCTGGATGCTATCCGTCACATCGGCAATCGAGGGCGAGGCGATAATATAAGGTTGATAGTCAACCGGCGGGATTACCGCATTATAAACCGTATCAATTGAAATGTTATTGCCCAATTTATCCGGATGTTCGTTTTCTGCAAATCCCTCTGCGCGATTGATGAGATAATTCATCCCATAAGGCATGGTCGCCGGAACCGTCGCATTAAATTGCATCGTGCGACTCGTTCTGGCGGCTAATCTGGTGATTGACCAGAAGATCGAATCCGTGTCCGAAAATTTTGGAACTGGCTGAATATTCCTGACCGTTACAGAATCCGGGAATAAGTCTGTAATTTTGACATTACGAGCATCATAGTTGCTGGAATTCTCAACTACGACATAATGCGTATACGTCTCACCGGCTCGGGCAAATTTGAGCATATCCCCATTTTTTATGACGAAGGAATCTGTCAGGGCGTATTGAGAAATCGAGATATCCACATCGTATTTTCCGGATTCAAGTTCGACGCGCACTGTATCGGTATCCATATTATTTGCTGGGATCGTATCATTGTCAGCGCTCACCATCGCCTTCGCAATTAATAATGAATCATCCGAAGCAATCGTCGATGCGACGCTTCCGTCAAATTGAATTTGAAGCGTTGCAGAGGGATTGAGAAAAGCGAAGTTCCACTGGATTGTATCCCCATAAGTAGCGTACGGATTTATGCTTATGGTGGATAATTCGAAATTGTGAGAATTGATGCACGATACCTGCAGGCTTTTTGCGGTGTCTGGTCCCAGATTTCTCACGAGTATGTTGTACATTAAACTGCTTTCCGGTCTGGTATATTTAAATGATTCGCCTTTGATCGAAGCCGAAAGCCCTGTTTCGGAAGTAATTGAAATTGTTACATCAGCCAGTTCTGGCTGGTCAGTTGTATCCAAAAAGGCAAAGACAGTTTCAGATGCAAGATTGTTGGTGCTGTCATTATCATTGGGAACGGTCAATTTTGCTTCGTCGAAAAGGGTTGTTAAGCCGCCCGGAACTTCTTCGGGAAGCGTTGCCGTCATTGTGATAACGAAAGAGTCACCGGCAGTAATATGCGGCAGGTCCCAGGTGATGCTGTTGTTCGCCTGTTGCTGAGGCTCAATTGAAAATTGTGTGTCGACGAACAGCTCGGGCAATTCATTGGTCAGGCTGGCAAAGCGCATTAAATTTTCAGACAGGTTTTTGACGGTAAGTGTGTATTGTACAGATTCGCCACCGAGAGCAATCTTTTTTCCGTCATTCAGATGCAATGTTGCAGCATCTAATTCCAGAGCTCCGTCAACAATGGGCGTAGCAAGAATTTTGACACTATCCGGCAACTTCACACTTTCGGGACCATGGATCGATTCGTTGATATAATTATAAAACGCATCACCCAGTTCATCTGCCAGTGCCGCGATGTGGTTGAAAACCAGCGTATACCTTCCGCGCTGAAACCGAAACAATCCGCCATCGCGCCAGGCAGTGTGTCGCTCGCCCGGATCATCCATCACAAGTTTGTATTGCCCAACATTAGCATCCAATGGTATTACCACAGATCCATCTTCGAAAACCGCAGACAGGTAAATACTTTCATTGCGCTGTTCATCGCCGCTGTTATACAATATTTTGGGAATGATCCGGTAATAGCCCGCAATCGCGATAATTGTATCCTTGATAACATGGTGCATCTCCGATTCGCCCATATCCGCCCGGACTACAAGTGTATCCTGGACTATCAGGAAATCCTGTATTTCTTGAACTTGACCAAAAGCGACTGTGCACAGACTGAATAGAAAAATCAGGAAAAAGCGGAAAATTCTGATATTCTGATGGTTGCTTTTCATAATTCTTAATTTAATTTTTATTAAATATAAAGTTTAGTGGGTTCGTAAGCGTAGATCATTGAAAATGCAATATCAATGCCATTTTTCATTACAAAAATCGGATCAAATGGAGGCATCAGAGAATAGACTTATTAAATGATATCATAAATGAAATCCGATCTGATGAAGAGGAAAGCGGGAGCGGGAACTGCCAAAGTGGGGAAACTCCATGATGAATTGAAAGTGATGTAACAAACAGGTAAATCAGATAATTATAATTTAACAGATTTGCTACTTTTGAAAATGGCACCCAGTATAATTTTTCATTGTGAAGTATTCGGCATGGCGATCCAACTATAATTTAAATTGCCCATTTAGCGATTGGTACATAAAAGCTGCCAGCCGCTTTCTAAAAAATAATGGCACATCGTGAGACAACCATCTTTCGTTGTAACAATTGCGTGCAAAAACTGGAACAACACCAGGTTTTGAGAGGATGGAAGATGCGGATAAAAAAATTGCTGGCGAAAAGGGGAGTCCGGCGCCTTTTTATATTTTGTATGGCTCTCTATTGCGGCTGCCCAAAATCGGCTTTTGCGTGGCATAAACACCACATATCTCATATTCACCGAAGCTCTAAGTGGATTATTTTTTCCCACAGGTCCTGTGTTTCAGCGGTCTTGGAAATTGCTGTCTGGTAAGCCATAATTGCATTTTGCGGCTTACCCAATTTATAGTAAAAGTCACCGAGCATGGTAAAAAGCTCATACGGTTTTTGCTTCCCCCAGTTTCGCGTCAGGAATGACCAACAAAATGTGTCAAAAGCGGCTTCATCTTTCGCCGAAAAATTTTCAAAATAAATACTAAACATATCGATGATATCATCGCCCTCTGCAAGGTCTTCCGGCATGATTCGGATTGCGTTGTTGAGTGCTTCTAATCCGACATCATTTTTTCCGGCTTCGAATGCCAGCAGCGCCTGACCAAAAAGCAGGTAACTTGTGAATGTCGTATCCGTTGTCAGCGAACGCATCATTTTTTGAATATCCTCCACGCCGGCTGCGCATTCCCGATATATACCATACGAGCGCAACATCCCCCAGAACACCCTATCGTAATCATTTTTGGACTTTTGTTTTGCGTCGAAGTGGCTTCGGCATAATTCGACATATTGTTCGAGCAGCCAATTGGCATCTTTTTCCCGTTCAATGCGCCTTAATATAATGATGCTTTTCAACAACGCGCTGTTGAGCAGGCTCATCCTGAGCGATTCAGATCGGATTGAATCCTGGTTTGTTTCAGTATTTAGAGGGACAGTTTTAGTGTCGAAATAGCTCTCAAATTTCTCAGGCTCAAGATTCCCATCCCAGTACTTGTTCATCGCCTGGTAAGCTTGACCATATTTTTTTGCTTTAGATAATAAATCCGCAGCAGCATGGTATTCATCGGCGGTTCTGGCAATAATCTCGAAATTCCCGTCCGGAAAGCGGACAATTGGGCAATAGACCTCCTTTGAGAATAAATCCGGCAGATATGCCATGAAATAAGCAGCAGCCCCGGTACGATAGTTCTCTTTCAAGCAGGAAATATTATTCTCTAACCGCGATATGCCCGATGGCGACCAGGAAATCATGGCGTTTCCCAGGTGAAGCCCCATGATGATATAATGGAATCCCAATTTATCTTTTTTATCTTTGCTCAATTTTATGAGTTCTTCCGGTAACTTTATACCGTAAAAAACCTTGCCGCCGGGGCTCCAGCCATAAAAATTATCGACCTCCCCGGAGGTTATGGGTACATCGTTTCGGCTTTCGATATCAAGTAACCGGATGCTGCTGAGAGAGTCCGCTTTGCACCAATACGCAATAGAAGCACCATCCGGAGACCAGTCAAAAGCATCAATATTTGCGTCAAAAATTTTCAGGAGGCATTCACTTTTGCCGGCTGCATCGATTTGAGTTAGTTCGCAGGTTCCGGCAGTTGAATCGATTGAAATCAAACCGATCGTTTTCATATCGGGCGCCCACTCAAATTGGGTGATTGTTTCAGAGTGCGTAATCTGTTGTTTGTTGTCGCCACTCAAATCCATCTTCCACAGCCCGTTCATGGGATGCTGCCGCGCCACAAACACTGCATAAAAAATCTCCTGCCCATCAGGATGCCACGCAGGGAGAAGCATTTCACAGGATAATTCAGCAACGATCTGCTGCTTCATTGTTTCCAGCGAAAATATTACAATCTGCATGTCCCGATTATTTACCGATTGTGTCCATAGAATCAAATGGTCTTTTGGCGACCAGCACGGAGGAGATACCTTCATCACATTGTTTTTTTCGCCAGGTCCGCGTCTTAAAATTGTAACCGTGGTGCAATCTGAAATTGAGGTGACACATAATTCGATGCATTTTTCATTCCTCCTCCAGTACAGCACAAATTTGCCATCATTTGACCACGCCAAATCCGGCGACTCAAACGGTTTGAAGTTGAGCGAATCTCTCGCGGCGAAGGACGCTATTTTATCCGCCTCGACGGCGAGAAGCGCCAATTCGTTTGAATTGGGATTGAACAAGGCTAATGTTTTACCATCAGGGGACCAGGCGAATTCATTTCCCGTTGGATGCTCATCTTTGCACGAAAAAATGGAAAGAGAGAACAACGCCGCGGAAATCAGTATATAAATCAATGGGTTATTTCTCATTTGTGAATCCTCCTTGCGCGATTTGAGTCAACCGCTCTTGCGAGTATTTTATCCATGAACTGCGAGGAAAGGTTCGGATTAGATGTTGATACGCCTCTGCTGCTTTCAGCGAATCCTGGAGTTGGATCTGCCAGATATCAGCGATTCGAAATGCCAGATCATCGCAAATTTTATGATTTGGGTGATTTTTGATGATCGCTTCAAACGCTTCAATCGCCTGCTGCCATTTTTTATAGTCAGTCAGAATCATCCCCCGCTGCACCATACCTTCGAAAGCAGCGCCAGTTTGCGGATAAACCAGAATAAGTTGGTCATATAATTCAAGCGCCTTCCGCCTCTCTCCAAGTTGTGATTGATAGATTTTCGCCATACTGAGTAAAGCAGCGGCACAACTCGTATCTTCCGGAAAGGCAGAAAGCAATTTCCGGTATGTATCAATTGCCTCCTCGTAATGCCCGAAAATTTCGCTTAATTTTCCGAGTTTCAGGCAGGCGACTGGCGCCAATTTACTCGTCGGATCGTTGAGCAAAATTTTTTCATAATTCGCCCTGCATTGAGCAATCGCATCTATCCCGCGAACAATGTCGCGCTCTCGCTGTTCCGCTTCCTGAAACAGCATCTCTGTTTTATCTTTGTTCTCGCAAGCGAAGAGCAGGGCGACAGCCAACACGATAAAAATGATCGATTTGTTTTTCATTGGAAAATCCTCATTTTTTAAAATGAACCGCCGAATTTCCCGGCTTTGGTAAAATAACCACCTTGCTGCGCATAAAACCTTCTAAATCGTGTGAGCACTCATCATCCAATTGAATTCCGGAATCGGTACGCGTATTTTACGATAGTCGTTATCGAGCCAAAGCTAGTGCTTGAAAATCTGCGGGCTGTTTTGTTTCGACAGAATTTTGTCACGACTTGCCGCCAGCCGTTTTAATAAATGTCCTTTGAAGGTAACTTCCCCTTTTTCAGTGTTTTGAATGGATTGAAACAGTGCCGGTGCTGAGGACAATTGACCTAGATTTTCCGCAATGGATTTTGAGTGGAACATCTCGGTGACCATGAATTCAAGCCCCAGCGTAATAATGACTGTTGCCGCTACAGCGTAAATGAGTTTTTTGATTCCCACCTGTCCCGTTTTTCGCAGTAACGGTGCGGTTTTTAGCTTTTGCCGAAGCTGCTCATCAAAATTGGGCGGCAATCCATTTGCAACAAAACGATTCAGGAGGCGCTTTGTTTTGAGCAGTTCATAATGCTCCTGCGCACATGTATCGCAACGCCCCAAATGCCGGTGTATCTGTTTTATTTGTTTTTTATCCAATTCAGCATGAATCAGGGCAGCCAGATTGGCTTGACATTCTTGACACTCCATTGGCGGATCTCCGATTAAAGCAGTTCACACTCTTTCAAATATTCCTTTATTTTGTGCAATGCGACATGAACTCTGGACTTCACTGTTCCCAGCGGACAACCCTGAATCCGGGCGATTTCCTGGTATGTCAATCCCCTGGTTTGGCACAAGATGAAGGCTGTCCTTTGCGGCTCCGGTAAACGTTGAAGGGCTTGCTGAATATAGCCATTTAGCTCTTTCAATTCCAGCCCGTACGCCGGATCGCCCTCTAAATTATCACTCGGACCGATGGATTGTTGCTTGCGTTCCGCCTCGCTGCCGTCTATTTGAATCAAAGGCAAAATGGATGCTCTGCAGCGCTGCCGGTATTCATCGACGCAAATATTTTGGGCAATGCGATAGAGCCAGGAGCGGAACTTGCCTTCGGGAGAATACTGCCCGGCAGCCTGAAATATCTTTACGAATACATCCTGACTCAAATCGGACGCGATTTCCCGGTTGTGTACCCTCTGCAATACGAATTGATACAATTCATATTTATAGCGCTCAACCAGCAGCGAAAATGCATCCGATTCGCCGTTAGCAACTCTTTGCATCAACTCGTCATCTGTCGGTTGCATATCGTCCTTATGAGACGGGTTTCGAAGTGCGGAATTCTGGAATTGTTTAGGAGGTGGGATAAGACAAGTTACCCATTTAAATTGCTTAAGTGGTTATTTATCAAAATTATATTTAAGCAAAATATCCAGGCTATTTTATCCCGCCTTCTAAATCAACGGCTTTCACTATAAACAACGGAAAATTTGAAGGATGGTTCATTTTAGCAGGAAAAAATATCAGCGATCAAAAAAAAAGAATGCGTTGCATTCAGCACTTCCCGTGATCATTGCAGCGCTTTTATGGGCGCATACTATTACTACAACGTTAAATTGTTTTCAAAATGTAACAACCGCCACGTTTTTATTTTAGCGCAGAGGTGCAGTTCCATAATTTCGGCAATTATAAAAATGACATAAAAAATTAATATTTAGGAAATAAAAGTGCTTCAAATTGAGTAATTCACGAATCAAAATTGCGAACGTTGCCGCGGAATAGGTGCGCTTCATTCTTACCCATCCCCTTGTTTTAAGGGGTGCCCGGCTAAGGGAAGGGGTGGGGGATGGGTTAAAGGATCACGCCTGAATATCATCTTGGGGAATCAAAGACGAAGCCTTATTAGCTTCGCAATTCTTGGATTGCACCCGAAGCGCAGATGCCGCAGAGTCTCGCAGAGAATTGTTAAAAGCTGCCTCTGCTTTTATCGAACAGGCGCATTTTTCCGTAAGAATTAAAAAAACATTATCCGAATGATTTAGCTGTTTTTATTCAAGTCCAGAATTTCTGATTCACCTCTGCGGTTCTAAGCGTCCTCTGAGCCTCTGAGCTAGATAAATTTTGGTGACTTACCGGTGTTAGTGCTATTTAACTTCAGGCTAGCCTTCATCAATTAAAATCGCGCGGCATGGGGCGCCGTCGGATCGATGGAATTTAAGCGGCAGACAGATGAGCCGATATTCGCCGGGCTCGATTGCGCTCAAATCCACATCTTCGAGTATCAGAATTCCGGCTTCTAGCAATGCGCGGTGTACGGGGAAATCTGTATTCTCAGAAAGTTCAATCGACAGGTAATCTATCCCAACGAGCGAAACCCGCTTTGCAACGAGCCAAGCTGCAGCCTGTTCATCCAAATCGACGAATCGCTCGGAAAAAATATCTCGCGGGAGAAGCGAGTTTTTCGTCTTGAACAGGATTCCCTGCCCGGGAACGATCTCATATCGCTCCAATTCGCGCTGGCGGATTTTGTGCGAATCTTCAATCGAAACAACTTTTACATCCAATATAAACCGACCCACCGGAAATTTATCCAGCGACCATGCGTCATTAAAGAAATGGAGAGGCGCGTCAAGGTGGGTGCCGCTGTGGCTGGTCAGGTGAAGCCGATTCATATTGCTGGCGTCCCCCTGGTCAATGTTTGAAATCGGGGTAGCCATGAATTCCGGATCGCCGGGGAAGGTGATGTTATCGATTCCCAGGGTTCGGGTAATGTCGTAAATTTTCATTTTGATGCAAATCATGGTTTCATTATTTTATACTCTCGCCGGGCAAACGCGAATAGCCCATTGCGTTTCCCGATGAAGGTAATGTTGGCAGAGCTGTTTTTCAACAGGCTGCGAAGCGAAGCGACCGGCTTTTCAGCGTCAAATTCTCCGGCGATTGAAAATCCATAAGATCCAACAAACTTTTCTTCGCCTGGAAATGGCAACGGATCGGAACCGGCGATCACCCTGAATCCTGCCGCCTGAGCTCGCTTCATAAGTCCCGGCGTGCGCCAGAGAGTTGTGCGAAGTGAGGTGTCGCCCAGCAGCAATTCCGCCGGTGAAAATTGATCCAGCGCTTTTTTCACAACGTCTCCGCGACTGAAGAACCATTTGCCGGGCGCCCAATTCAACACGGCAATTCCATTGGCATCGTTTACTTTTTTAACGAGATCGATCACAGGATACGTTCGGTCATCCAGGTACGCGCCGGTTGCAAGAGCTAATATTTCCAGATTCTCCCGGGCGACAACCTGTCTGCCGACGATCAAATAGAGCGTTCCGGCTTGATTAAACGTAAGCCGCAACGCTTCGGGTTCCGAAGTTGCGCTAATTGCCAATCCCCTGCCGGCAAACTTTCGGGGTGATTCCCGCAACTGCTCAAAAACTGTGCAATCATAGCGTTCGGTGAGCAATAAAATATATATCGGGTCGGCGCTGCCAGTTTTTTCGTGCGTTTTACTCATTGCCGCATGCTGTGAAAGATTGTCGAATCCATTTCGCAAGGCAAAGGGCAGGTCATACTCCGGATACAAATGTACGTGTCCGTCGATGAAAAGTCTTTCCTTAGACATCTACCAATCTCCTTATTGGTGCTTGTTTATTAAAAAATAATCCGATATTTGAGTCATCATGTCAATCGTTTTCACGACGACTGAAATCCTGAAATCCGGATTCAATGCGTTGAAATATGATTCTGCAATTTCGTTGATGGCGCTCGGAACAGGTACGCAATAGGGCTCACCCTCGAATGGTGGAATCGGCTCGCCGTTTTTTTGATAGGTATGAATACACATCCCAATTCCGGCTGCAAATTTTTTGTATCGAAAAACCTGGTGCACCGATTCCTCGGGGCATAACGGCGACTGTTTGATGATTGAGAGCGCAAATGCAGACTGAATCCCGTTATGCTCGAGCAAACCTGAAATACGGGGCGTAAAATTGGGAGCGTCGGGTTCGTGGCGACGCGTTGCCAGAGCCATCTCAAACGTTCCCCCGGCAGCCAACACATCGAAAATTGTATCGGTCTGATTGCCGTTGGATACGATGTGCAATCGCCCGTGTCGCCGCATTGCATTGTAAATAATCAACTCCGGATTGGCAACATGCGCCATGTCGACCGGCGTCGTTTTGATGATACCATCAGCACGCACAAACCGGCGATTTTGGCTGTTCTCGCTCCGCCCCATGATCCAGTAAATCTGCACAAATTTTGTGCCTGTTTCATTCAAGCCGATAACAATCCCTCGCCCGGGGTATTCGTTCTGTAGCAATCTCAACTTCATATTATCTTTGGCAGTTACAAGAAGGCTCATAAATCTCTCCGTAAAATTGGGATTAATTTCACAAATAACAGAACAGCAAGAAAGTTACCAAACATAGAGGAATCATTCGGTTATAGAAAAGTTACGTGATTTTACGAAGAGAATCCGTTTAAAGTTCCTGGGAGGGCTTGCACTGAATTCAGGTGAATATGCGTTGGTCGGGCAAGGAGGTGAGCGCTTTATCGGATTGAGAATTTGATTTTAACTTGCGTTGAACCTTCAATAGCCTGGTCATTCAATTTTGAAGGATTCCATTTGACGGATTTTATGGCGCTGACCGCAGCTTCGTCGAGTTCCGGGTATCCTATTGATTTTGCGATTCGTGTTTCCTTTACTTTGCCTTTCTCGTCGATAATAACTAATACGGTGACTTCGCCTTCAATATTTTTCTCTTTGAATGATTGCGGATATCTCACCTTTTTGATGATTGCCGGCATGCCGCCTTTTGGCGTTGGTGGCGATGCTTCGTTGGCTTTTACCTGCTTTGCCAGCATGAAATGGACCGTATCGGATTTTGAAACATCAAGCTCCTGATAGGTACCGAAATGATCTTCCTTACTAACATGAACCAGATGATAGCCATTCAGCATGTGTTCAAACGTAATCGGTGTGGTACCGCGAGGGATACCATCGATTTCGATATTTGCCAGCGGAGGAGTTGAGATAAAAGTCACCCTGGAAAATAAATCGGTAATATTTTTCAATATCTCATTTTTTACTTCACTCAATTCGACCTGGGAAACATTTTGCTTTATACGCATCCTGGTTCGATTTGAATTAATCTGGTAATTCAAGGAAATCAGACTGCCATCCAATTCATATTCACCATCGATAATCAGATCGGCAATATCCGAGTCGCCCGAGGAATTACCATTCGCAATATATTTTACATCGAAATCACGTATCTTTTCAAGTTCATCAAACACGATTTTGGTCATTTCCGATTCACTGAGTATGATGCCTGTCGATTTTATCATCTTCAATTCTTTGATCGCGACGGTAATTTTTGGGGGCACGGCGTCATTCTGTGCCATTGCGGAGGCAACAGCCAGGACAATGCCGAAAACAATAGTTGATCTGGTCCGATTCATCAGATTTCTCCATAACAATTCGTTTAATTTGTGTTACAGGTTGACTGACATGATTATATTTAATACGCTTTGAATTTCAAATCTTTATTTTATTGGCTCTGACACATATACAAATACACGCCCGGCGAGTAATTTGCGCAAGGACCCATGCCAGATAAGATTGGAGAAAAAACTGCAGGAATGCTGCTTTTATATATCTGAAATTTAAAAACGTTACGTATTGTGCTTCTTTCTTATTGGCAAATACTATGCCCACAAAAAACGGCTGTTGCAATATCGTATTTAAAGATTCAACTTTTGGAATAATAAGTGGTTAATTGAAGCCAAGGAAGATGTTACATTTCGGTGCAGGTTGTTTAACAATCAATACATGTCTCGTTTTGAAACATGCATAATATTATGCAACGAAGCGAATGGGGACAATGGTGCAATGCGCTATTCATATTGCAGCATGCTGAGAACCTTGATCTGGTTGCTTGCGGGATGATATGCAGCATTTCATTGAAATGAAAATTGAGAAGGACACCTTGAGCGCAATCCGGCGATTAACATAATCGCACAGCCAAATTTTAAAATGGGTGATTGATGCCCACGAAATTTCACAAAAAAGTCAAAACATTTTTTGCCTCTGATGTAATTCGTGGGCAATTCTTGTTACAGGTGCAATATCACAAAAACGTCTTGCCAAAAAAATAAAGTGGTACCTCGGGCAGTTTTAAACTTCTCCCTTACCTGATCACCACAAACATCCCATTCGTGGTGCCGATTGCATTGCCATTTTGATCGAAGCCTTGGATATGATAGCAATACGTTCCGCTTGTAACCACCCGGTTATCGTTGGTGCGCAGGTTCCAGGTGATGAAATCGGGCGGGCTCTTGAATTCACCCTGCCGCGGATCGGGATGCTCCAAAACGCGGATCAGATCGCCGGAGAGCGTGAAGATTCGGATTGTAGCTTTTTCCGTGAGTCCCACAAACCGGATTTCGGTAGCGTTATCCCAATGATATCCGTAAAGGTGATAGGGATTCGGAACCACATACACCTGGTTCAACTGCGTCTTGGCGGCAGCAATCGAGTATGCCGGATATACCCAGTTGCGATTGATGTATGAACTGGATTCGATCGGCAAACCACTTCGGGGAACGTCAAATCCGGTTGTACTTGATCCGTCAGTAAATGACGTAACCGCGTAATAATAATACCGTCCGGTCACTACGGAGCTATCTTGATATATTTCCGGAAGGGTGGTCGTATCGGCGGCGTCTGGTTTTCGAAATTCGGTGAGAAGCTCATACAGGTTTCGATGGCTGCCTTCGGCTCGATATAAACGCCAACCCAGGAAATCGCTTTTTCTGGTAATTTTACCGGCGCTTTTAGTCCAGTCAATTTCAATATTCCCCGGGTTGGTGAAGATGCTGTAACTCGGAGAGAATGGTGGCAATATCGATTTTGCAATCGCTTTCTTCTCCGAATCCCAATTGCCATCCCAGCCCGTGACTTTATCCCAGAGCCATTCCGCTCGTTTAGCGGTAGCGAAAAGCGAATCTTTGCCGGTAGCAATAAGCGCGTTTTTGGCAGCGTCTCCGGCAAGTCCGTCGAATTCCAGCGAATCAACTTTCCATGCGTGTCCGTATTCGATACATTTACGCCGCGATAATCCATTTACGGCGCCGTAAATTACAATTCGAACCGAATCCCCGTAATTCATCTGATATGGTCCGAACGAAATGAAGCAATAGGGTGAGGCGATCTCCGGTGTAGACGCGTCGGCAAATCCGAGCACATCCGTGCCCTGTTGAAAAGTGCCGGTTGCCAGCGCTTCGTACATGGGCTGCATCCCGGTGGTTTCTCGCGTCATTGGCAAATCTTTCTGATTATGTGGCTGAAAAAATGCTGACGCCGGTTGATTCGGATCATCGCTATGATCCCTGGCAGAGACATCTGCGTGAATCACGCCGAAGCCGGCAAACTGAGGTGACAGGAACTCGCCCGTCCCGTGATTATTGGGATCGTTTTTGGGCAAGTTGGTATTGGTCGTATGCGGATCGCCGGTATCGTCTTCGAGGCTGTTCGGATCTTTCGAATCGCCATCATAGCAGTACCATAAGCCGCGCAATGTATCGCCGGTCTCATTCCCGTAATAATGGATCCAGTCATCGGCATCTCGATCATTGTTGGTATTTGCATTTTGAGATCCCTTGCGGCATGGTCGAAAATGGTGAATGAATCCGAAATACATGTCTTCCAGAACCTGTCCCGGCATTTCGGGAGTGTCGGTGCGATCAATATTCCCGGTATTTATCAAGAGATATTCGAGAATGATGAAATCGTCGAACTCCTGGTGCGAAAAGACATAGCTGCGGCGATTGACCGTAATGCCAACATCCGTATTCCAGACCGTTTCGACCATTTCGTCGCAAGGAAGCGAGGAATTTCGGCGATCATATTCATCGGTCAAACGGTCTTCCTCTTTGCCATTCACGGTCACTGTCGGAAAGCTCTCGCGGATATACTTTTTAATTGAGATGCCGACGGTACTCTGCAAGCCGATGGGACCCGGACCGCCTTCTGAAACATAGAAATTATGAGCCTGCCCATCGTGCGCGGTCCAATTGCGCACGCCGATCCACAATCCGCGGCTTAGCAAGCAGACATTATCGAATCCGCGATAGTCGCCCCCGGGCCATGTAAGTCCATGGTAAAAGATTTCATAGTTATAAAAACCTCTTTCTTCCATCGAATCCCAGAGCTTTCCAATTTCGTGATGCCGAACATCAGGATAAATGGATTGAATATTGCCAAATAACAAAATAATTGCGAGATACATCAGGATTGATTTGAGTTGTGTTTTCATTTGGAAAACTCCCTTAGTGAGAATTTCTAAATTACAGCTTCACCACGAATTTCACGAATTTTCACAAATTTGAAAAAATCCTTGAGCTAACTCGGCGATGACATTAGAAGTATATTTCTTTGAAAAATAAAAACTTCGTTCTGGTAATTGTAGTCACAGACAATAGCACGTTAATGGTATTTAATTGACGTATCTTTTCCAAAACAAAGATGACTCACCAAAATTAATGAGCACACCCAACTTTTTCTTTGCGGCTTTTAGCGCATTTATAATTTGCATTTGCTCACAAGCACCAAATTGGCTTATTGCTTTAAGCTCTACAATGATTTCATTACAGTATAAAAAATCAGGAATATAAGAGCATTTTAGCAAACGTCCTTTAAAATCTATTTGCAGACGAGGTTTTTCATGAAAAGGAATTTCTCTTAATTTGAACTCAACGCACAGAGCCTCTTGATATACAGCTTCAAGAAAACCCGGACCAAGAATCCGATGTACCTCCATCGCAGCGCCGACGATTGCATAAACCTCGTCTTTATAAAGCAATTCTTGCATTATAGCTCTTTAACACATAAAATTTCGTGCAATTCGAGAAATTCGTGGGTACGCCTCTTCGACGATTTTAAAACAGCGCTTCAAATTATTGGTTACACCAACATAGAGTACGGTTTTACCAGGATTTGTCGTTATATAAACATAATAATTGTAAGAATTCACTTATGCTGTTCCCTTAAAAAGATTCCTCCTGAATGACATGTCGTCTTTTGTGAAATTCGAGAAATTCGTGGGTACGCCGTTTCAACGGTTTTAGAAATAAAGTCGCAGACCGAAATAATATCGCCTGGGATTCAGGAAACGCCGATGGGCGCCGCGTTCGGGGAAGTCCTTATTTTCCCAGACACCGACCTGGCGATGTTCCTCCGGTGTAAGCGAGTACAGGTAATTTTCCCAATCTTTCGGACCCAGGAATGAACCAGTTTGAAGATATCGGAAATTCATTAAATTGGTCACATCCATATAAAATTCAGTTGTTACCGGTCCTAGTTTCGGAAACAGCTTGGAGAACCTGAGGTCAACATTTTGATAAGCAATCCATTTCATGTTATTATACACACCGGGCTTTCTTTCAGGATTCCAGGTGAATTCGCCGCCTTCCTGGAAGGTGTAAAAGAAATTGAACATCAAGCTGCCGAGGGGGTGGAAGCCCGTCCATTGCGGACCGGTTTCGGGCGGTGTATGAAAGTCGAGACCGGCACGAAATTTTGTCGGTGTGCTGCTGACATTGGGGAACGGACTTCCCAATCCTTCTTCCGGATCGATCAAATTGGGATCGTTGGTTATGACCTCGGCGCCGGCTTCGCGCAAATAGGGATCGAGCGGCAGCATATCCGGTTTGACAGCCTGCCGATAATCATACGTAAACCACCCGGTAAACCAGTCACCATAGTGTTTTTGAAGCCGCAATTCAAATCCGCGAATATCTTCATACGCGTTGTTTCGCCAGGTTGTGAAGTGAATATTGATATTATCCGCATTCACGTAATACACAGTCGACGGTTCATTTCGCATATCCTTATAGTATCCGGCACAATAAATTTCAATTTGATTGAAAAGATTTTGCGCAAATCCAACCTCCATTTGCACCGTTTTGAGCATTTCGGTATTGGGATTTGAAATATAATCGGCAAATTCGGAAACAATATCCCAGGTCGTGGTATACAGTTTTTCCGATTCTGGAACCTGGTAAAAATGCCCGTAATTGAAAAATAATTTCGTCGATTCGCTAAGGGGATGTGAAACGCCGATACGCGGTGCCAGGCGCAGTTGCTTTTCGGTTTCAACCTTGGGGATTATATTATCATTATAACGCAAATATATTTCATGCTGCTCCAGATACAGTGCAAATGGATTCGTATAGGTATCAATCGCCATAAACGCCGGATCAAAATAATCGAGGCGCATACCAATATTAGCGATCAAGCCTTCGAATTCGAAAAGGTTTTGAATGTATCCGGAAAAACGTTTGGGGAAAATCCGGTATTCACGGTTGTCACGCCATTTGGTATTTTTATACCCGCGCTTTTCGAGAAAATCATTGTAGACAAATTCGAAACCCGCTTTCATCCCGCTGAATTTGAAATATTGCCATTCGAGGTTGCCTTTCAATGTGACTGTTTCCGAATGAGATCGGTCGTAGTTCCGCCCACCATCGGTTGACAGATTATAAATGCCGGGTTGATCTTTGTCATCATTCACATTGTAATAGCCCCGGGGCGATTCATTGTACCAGTTGTTGCCGATACGCACGACTGGTGAGAAATCGCGCTCCCGTCCGTTATCGACCCAATATTTGGTGTACATTCGGTTGAAAATGATCTCGTAGAAAAGCTTCGGACTTAGCGTATGTTTGAAATTGAAACCCATTGTAGAACGCCAGCGGTCGATGGTCGGCAAATAATACGTATCATATTTTTCACTTTCACCCAGAGCAACCGAGGTAAGAATTCCATGCATAAAATCGCGCTCGGCTTTGTCGAAGGAGTGGGTTCTCACCACTGAACTTAGCTCGCCATACATCCCCTGGACGGTGAGCTTCATATCGGGCGAGAGACGCGTCGTAAATTTCAAAATTGAGTTTTCATCCCAGTAATGATCGCGCGTAAACGGATATACAAACATCATATCTTCAAATTTATAAGCAGCGAAAAAACTGGTATTTTCAAAATACTTGCCGATGCCGGGCACATATCTCAGCGGCAATGGACCGGAAAGCGATACATCCATGTCCTGATCCGGACGATTCGCATACTCAATCGGACGATGACGCCATTTGAACAGTTCTTCCGCATCTTCGGGAAAAATATCATTATCCGGATCGCCATCGTTATTTTCTTTATACTCTTCCACTAATTCAATCCAACCGGGAAATTTCAAGGTGGAATCCGCCAACGGATAATAGGAGAGCGGTCCGGTGAATGTCTTCCATTCCCATGTATCTTCACCGTAGGCATCGGGTCCAAAATGCTTCTTCTGAGGCGGCATATACCGATAATTGATGCTGCCGGAATAGCGACTGGAGACGCCTTCTTTGGTTACGATGTTTATGACTCCGGAGCGCGCATTTCCGTATTCCGCATCGAATCCGCCGGTGATGGTTTGAATTTCCTTGATGGCGCTCTGATTGATATTCATGTAAGGCTCGTTGAGCTTTTCGTCGAAGGTGGGCATTCCGTCCACCATAAAAGTCGTTTGTATCTGGGAACCACCGCGGATTGTAAATTTTCCCTCAACCGGATCCGACGCATCGAAACCCGGCTGCACAAAGAGTATATTTTCTAACCGGTTATTCGCCGGCGTTGCGGTGAGGATATTTTCGCTGATCGCTATTTGGCTGGTGGTGACATTCATTTTGACAATATCCCGATCAGCTACAACGACGACTTCCCCGCCGAGATCGAGAACCGATTCGGAGAGCCGAAAGTTGACAATGGTTGACAGATCGATATTCACTTTTACTCTTGTATGAATTACAGCGGAATATCCCATCATTCGCGCAGCAACCGAATAGATGCCCGGGGGCACATCGATGATGAAATAGTCGCCAGAAATATCGGTTGCAGCACCCAATTGCCGATCGATCTTAACCGGCGTGTCTCCTTTCCAGACTTCTGTTATCATTATATTAACGCCTGGCAGCCCGGACTCGGTACCGGCATCCACAGCGCGCCCGCGGATTTTACCCGTTATGCCACACCAGGCATCGGTGCCAATGAATAATGAAAAAATAATTGCTGCATTTAATAATAAATGAAAATAGCTTTTTCTATTCACGGTGACCCTCCCGGTGGCTAAAATTGAACGCCAAAATTGATGCGATTGATATTATCAAAATATTCGCCGAAGTCGGACATGGAATAATCGAGGTACGCTTTCAGCCGACCGATCCCGAAGCGGACGCCCAATCCCCCGGTGAGGGATTCCGAATCATAATTGAATTTATACCCGCCTCGGATGGCGATGATTTGCTTGAGCCAATATTCGCCGCCGATATGAATGCGCTCGGTGTAATCACGAGGATGAATCAAATCGGTCGAAAGTGTGAATTGGTGGACATTCGTCAATTGGGGAAAGAGATCGCTGATTTCCATTGCCATACCGATTTTAAATGTCAGCGGCATGGAGAATGGTTCGTGTTGATAATCGGCAACGCTTTTGTATTTCATATCTTTTGAAAAATGCTGAACCGTCATACCGAATCGCAGACTTTTCAAGCCGGTGTAATAGACGGTACCAATATCAAAACCGACGGCACCAAGCGTATTATTCACATTTTTCGTCTTGAAACCGGCGGTTTTGGTTGGATCCTCTACATCCGGGATGCTCTCCAGAATGATATCCGAATTTCCCAAATCCTCATAGACATATTTAACCTGGACACCGACCGAGAGTTTATTCGTCACGCGCCGGGAATATGTTACACCCACAGCGAAATCAAGGATCTGGAATTCCCCCAGAATTTGAAACGGTTGACCGATTTCCCAGCTCTGCGGAGGTCTGGTTGCGGTCAGGGTCGGGTAATCCATATAGATGAGACTGATACCGAGCGTGCCATATTTCCTGTAATCAAACGCACCCGCAAAGGCATAATGCTTGATGCCGCAAATCCAATTGGTCTGATACACCGCAACGCCTGAAGCCTCTGAAATCGCCAGGGCGCCGGGATTCCAGAACATGGCGCTCAAATCATCAAGGGCGACGACGCAAGCTTCCCCCATACCGACTGCGCGTGCGCCCACGCCTATCTTCAGAAATTGCATGCCAACCTGGGCAACTTTTGTCCGTTCCGCCCGCAGCGGAGCAATTAGCGTCAGCGACAGCAATAAAATCAGAAATGGCTTTCTCATGATCACCTCTATCGATGGTTTCAATGTTGAAGGTAATGGATAGAATTTTATCGAAACGGGAAATGCCGCATTGGCTCCCGTCCGTAAATAACATTTCGATGCAGAAAAAAGATCCGTCAGCAGTTATTCAAAGAACTGATTGATCGCTTTGGTATATAATTTCAGGCAGGTGTTTATTCATTGAAACTGAATAAAATATAAATAAAAAGTAACAGTTTGTCAAGCAAAAAGATTGGCGGGCTGGCGATCCTCACGTTACAATCAGTGAGGATGAAGTGTCTGCTCGGAACGAGTATTTTGAATAGCAACACAAATAATGAGCAACTGTCATCCAGGAGGAATCTTTTTTATTTTGGGTTGAGCGGTTCATCGTTCAAGGTTCCGGGTTGATGAGCATAGTGAATTAAATTTAATAGAGTTACGCCTTGTTAGATTGTAATGCCCGGTTTATAAAGATTAATTTCGGGATCATTGGGCGTTAAAAAAGCAACATCAATCGCTTACACCCATTGAACGGGGAGCCCGGAACTTGAAACCGCTCATTTCAGGCTATTCAAAACTCAAAGCGTTGGATGCAATCCTGGCGTTGGTTCCCTTGAAATTGAAAGTTGCCTTTCGCTTTCATTTTTTACTTTACAATTAAAAAATAATTATTTATATTGAAAAAAATTCATACTATTTGCACCATATATGTCGAAATGAGGATCGAAAGTGAATATGAAAAATCCAACTTGTAAATATCTAAGCTATAGTTTAGAATCCCCGCGGCGCAGTTCACCTGTCAACTCATTAAAAAATGAAAGGAGCAAGCTGGAAATCGGTAATGTAA
>JAFGMA010000148.1 GCA_016927835.1 Candidatus Zhuqueibacterota bacterium
GAAGTAATTTTTCTGAAAAAGTCAAGCTATTTTTTCGATGTTGCTGAAATTTAACATTTCACGCACCGGAGATTCTAAACTATAGTTGGCTTAATAAAAATACACAAATTCAGCAAAAATGCTGGCAGAATAAAATTGTACCGATTGGGCTGGATTTCTTGCTGAGTCAGGCACACGACTTGAGCCTCCAAATATATTTTTGGGGGCTTTTTATTTTGAAGGGAATTTTGATATTTTTAAAAAGCGAAAACTTGACCGGGATGGCAATGGCTGGAGATTGGAATAAGAGTATCCACCCAATTTAATATGGTAAATTTCACAATTTTTGCCCTCATCCTCAGCCCGGCATCGTTGGATTGCTAATGCCACCAACAGGTACCGGATTCAAATAATAACCAGTGAGATAAAAATGCCGCAAAAACCAAACATATTGCTCATCCACGCAGACCAACATCGCTTCGATTGCCTCGGTGCCTACGGCAATATCGATATTCGCACTCCGAACATCGATAGCCTGGCTGCCGACGGCGTGGTGTTCGAAAACAGCTTTTGCCCGTATCCGATATGCACTCCGTCGCGATACTCTTTGCTGACGGGACTGTACGTGCATCAACATCTTGGTTTCACGAACCGGAGCACGATCCCCGCCGGATTCCCGACTTTGCCCCGCCAACTCAAGCCGCAGGGTTACAAGACCGCTGCTGTGGGCAAAATGCACTTCACTCCCACGTACCTGGATGTGGGATTCGACAGCATGTTTCTGGCGGAACAGTGCGGCGCCGGTCGGTACGATGACGATTACCATCGATGGCTGCAATCGGAAGGACTGTGCGATCGCATTGACCTCATTGACCAGGAAGCGGAATTCCGAAAGGATGCCCCGCCCGAATACTGGCAAACGTTCGGTGCGATGCCGTCCAATCTCGATGAAAGCCACCATTCAACAACCTGGATCGGGAATCACGCGGTTGAGGTGATCCACGATTGGGAGCAAGGAGGCAATTTCCTCATGGTCGGCTTCATCAAACCGCATCATCCGTTCGATCCACCCGTTCCGTGGGACAGGATGTACCATCCCGGTGAACTCACGCTCCTTCCCGGATGGACCGAAAAACTGATTCATGGCGATGACGGCAGCGGCTACTTCCCTTTCGGTGAGCTTTCCGAAACGCAGCTTCGTCGCGTCATGGCGCTCTACTATGCTTCAATCTCGCAAATCGACTTTCATGTCGGCAAAATGATAGAGCGATTAGAGGACAAAGGATTGTATGACAGGACGATTATCGTTTACACGAGTGACCACGGGGAATACCTGGGGTACCATCACCGGCTCCTCAAAGCCTATCGCATGCTGGAACCACTGGTTCGGATTCCGCTCATCATCAAGTTCGCCGGCAAGGGCAATTCGGGAGGTCGGGATGCGCGCCTGGTGAATAATGTGGATGTTGCCCCGACGCTGTTATCGGCAGCGGGTATTTCGATTCCGGAGACGATGACCGGTCTGGATTTGACGGATGCATGCGCCGAAAACGACTATGTTTTTGCGGAAGACAGCAAAGAATACATGGTTCGGTCGAAGACGAGAAAACTTTTGCTCCATCGGGATCTGCAGCAGTCAATGTTTTTCGATCTCACCCGGGATGCTACAGAAATGAATAACCTGTACACTCACAGGGCGCACCAGGAGGAAATCAGGCAATACCGCGACGTGCTGCTGGAGTGGATATTATTTCGTAATCGCGCGACCAACCACCTTGATATGGCAGCGCCCCAATGCCGGGCGCAAAACGTGCCGAAAGAAGCCGGCAAGCTCTATGCGTACTTCAAGAAACAGATGGCATGACGTGAGAGCATACTTAATCACGGCTATCGTGCGTTTGAAACCGAATTCCGGATTTTGGGAGCAGGTGAGTATCTCCCGGTAAACAACATAATCATTCATATCCCTGGTAATCCCTCAGTCACTGCTTCGCAAACTCCAGATCGGGGAAGCACAGAAGTATTGCAAACCATGAAAAGAACCAATAACTGAAGCATTACAGTAATTCTTCAAAAGTTATTGCATTTTTTGTGATAAAGCAGTATATTTACCCGCAAAACTCTCTCCTCAACTCATCGTAATACCGGAGGTTCAGCCATGCTTACATGGGGCATTATCGGGGGCATACTCATCATTTTCATCGGATTTGCAATCTGGTTTTTTGAGCGGAAACAGCCGGCTCAACTTGTCCTGATTGAGCGCAAGGGTGAGGTATCGGTTTGGAAACGCGCCTTTTACCCGAAGCCGCTTTGCCTCGTTCTGCCGGCAACAGTGCGATCTGTGGCGACTGAGGTAAAAACCCAGGCGAAAGGCAAGATCGATGCAGCGGTGAAACTGGTTGTTACGTTCTATGCGGATCCCGAAAATATTGCGCATCTGATTCGCATCGGCGGTTGGTCGAAAGAGGCGCCGGGTAAAGTTGAAAAAGAGCTTGCAGGTACATTACAGGGTATTGTGGGCGAAATCGTGGAACCACTGGAAATTACAGAAATAACGCGTGAAACCATCGCCAAAAAAGTAAAAGCCCGACTGGATACGATTTCCCAAAATTTCGGCATTCAGATTACCGCAGTAACCGTAACCAGCGCCGAAGCCCTTGAACCTAAAATCGTTGAAGCCATCAGACAACGTGAAGAAGCGCGAATTCTGGAAGAAACCGAAAAATCTGTTCAAACCAGTCGGATTGCGCGCGCTGAAATGAAAGCCAGCGCCGACCAAAAAATAGCCGAAGCCGAGCACCACACTGCTATGAAAAACTATAGCTTGCGAAAAATTCAGGAAGAAGAAGCTGCAATACTGGCAAAAGCGGCTGTGGCACAACAAACCGAACGGCGTCAGATGGAACTCGAAATCGAAAAGCACGAAGTGGAAATACTTGCTCAAAATCCGTCATTGCTCTTGCTCGCGCCCCAATTAACCCGACTGACCGAAGCCAGCCAACAACTTAAAAACGCTGAAACGGTGATTACACTTTCCTCGGATTTGTTAAATAAATTGCCCGCGCCAATCCAGCAAATACTCAGCGCAATGAAAACCGATTCAAAAGCGAATGAAGCGGAAGAATGAGCAAAAGGTAACTTTTGCACTCCGTGAATGTAAAGGGAGAGATTCAGTTAAGGCAAAATCGACTGTTCGCGTACCGCACGCATAACGCAAGAATTAGCATAACCAATTAAACATGAGCACTCCAGATCATCCAGAAAGCCAATTCGAAGCCCGATTCGGATTGAAGCATACGCCAACGGGCAAGGTTGCAGAAATCAGCAAAGCCACCGCAGAATCCGATTGCCCCCCGAAAGAGCGTATTAACCTGCACATCGGAAATCCGGTCCAGCACATTCGCCTCGATGAACGCTACGCAGAATTGGTTTTCGGAAATGCGCTGAAACAATTCAAAGGACTGATCTGGTCCGAGCGCCAACAGCGACTGATCGAAACGCAAACCAGTCCGGTTCGCGGCAAGCTGCTGAAATTGATATTCGATACCATCGAAAAAGCCAACCCGTACATGCCCCAGGGTGGATACACTCCCCAAAAGCCAGGTACGTTGATCAAGCAGGTTCATGCATGGCTCACGCAAAGCCAGGATGAATCGCTGGAATATAGCATCGGTGCCGAGGCGGATCGACCCGAAGTTGCCATCACCAGCGGCGGAAGGACTGAAGCGCTGAAACTGCTGCTCCAGGTGATTGAGGAAAATTTAAAAAGCCCTGACAAAAACCTTGTCTCCCTGGAAATTCCGCTCTCCGCATGCACAACACGAACGTATAGCGGCAACATTACGTTGCTTGAAGGCACCGAAACCGACCTGCTGAAACAACTCGATCTCCTGGTTTCGAATCCGCAAACACATATCGGTTTTGTCTTACTTCATAAAATTTATTCAAAAGAATTCCGCCGGGAGTGCGGGGCACTCGCCGTGCGCAAAAACCTGATGCTGGTTGAGGCGAATGATGCCGCGAATTTTTACTCCCTTGCCAGAAGCCCGGGGATGGCGCAGCGCCTGTTGCGCGTCGTTACGCCGCAAGCTATTGATAAGCGCCTTGGGAACAGCTCAATCACGTTTGTGCTGGGCAACGCGCTCTATATCGAAGCGCTGAATCTGTTGCATTTCCTGAAAAAAGGCACGCCTTCTGCCACTGAAGTCAAACTGCTCAGCTTTTTGCTGAATGACAGGGGATGTCTGGATGAACCACTATGGCGCGACCTGACAGCGCAGCACGGGGCAGCCTATTCGAAACCGCCAGAATTCGAAAACGCCCTCCGGATTCCGGGGCAACGTCATCCCGGTGTCCCCGATTTTGAACGCATCACCCACGCCCTATCGGGACTCTCATCACGAACCGGGGAGAATATTACCAGATTAGCCCGATCGGCTGAAAATTTAGGCGGCGATTTTGCGCGCCGGGCGGAAGTCATTTCCAGGAAAATTTTCAAGGACATCCATACGGACTTCTTCGGCGGGAAATCGAGTTGGGAAGTTATCGAAAATTTTTTCCTGAATTTGAATTCAGTACCGTTTTTAAAACAGCTTGAAGAGGCGTTTTTGGCGCAATTTACAAAAGTGCATCCGGAATTCGATCCTTCGAATACCATTTCCCTGAGCGGATCGGCGCGCACAGCGCTCAGTTCAGCCGCCGAAGCCTGGCACCTGAGAGAAGCGATCATCCCTGATTTGAGTTGGACAATCGGCGACGCTATCCCCAATGTTACGGCTGTGCCGTTGAATGACGATTTATCGATTTGCGCTGATGGCATCATTCAAACCATCTCGGCAAAAATCGATTCCGATCCCGACTGGCTCAACACAGGCTGTGTGGTGTTGAATAATCCGCATAATGCTACCGGAAAAATAACTCCGGAAGCCGAAATCGAAAAAATTCTCGTTTTTTGCCTGTCACGCGGGATCACCGTCATCGATGATTTATCGTATTCGAATGTGATCATCGCGGATCGGTCAGAACGAAACAAGCGCTTTCCGGTGAAAAATTGCCGTCAACTGACGAACCAATTGATTGCCAGGGGATATTTGCCACGAGATGCTTTTCGAACATTAATCACGATTCGATCAATTTCGAAGACCGATTGCAAAGCCGGCGCCCGCCTGTGCGTGGTTGAAATCCCGGACAGGGCAATGCGCGAGGATTTTTTGAAAATCACCGCCGAAATCGAGCCGAACCGGATGGCATTGCTGCTGTCATACTTGTTTTATCGAAACGGGCTAGATTTGCTGGAAGCATTCTGGGCGGAACGCGATCAAATCATGTGGGAACGCATGCAGGCGCTGCTGATCGGCATCAATGACATTCCAGCCAGTGACAATCCGTACAGCATCCGGTTGATGCCTCCCCAGGGTGCGATGTACCCGCATCTCATCGTGGATAAATTGCCCCCAAATGTGAATGTCGATGATCTAAGCACGAATTTAGCTGTCAGCGGCATCGGTCTCATCCCCATGACCAATTTCGCCCGTACCGAATCCAGTTTTCACTTTGCCACTCGCGCATTCCGCTTGACCCTTGGCGGAGATAATGATCCATCCCGGTTGAAAAAACAGACCGCACGTCTCGTGGCGGAATTGACAACTTCAATCCAGCAGATCGCGTATGATTATACCCTGCATTCAACGGCAAAGCATGAAAACGCAGCTTTCAGCGTCTCACACCCCGGTGCAGATTTATTTCTTCGTGAGTGCAAAACCGGGTTCGAAATGTATTGGAACAAGATCGAGTCCCTCGCCAGGCAACGTATCGATTCTATCTGGCTACCGTGGGAGCGCAAGCAACAGCATTGGGGCAGCAACAAGCATGATTTTTTATCGATTTATTTGCCCACCCGCAAATCTGTTATTTTGAGCAAATTGGAAGATTACGCGAGGCTGACCGGAAACTTGCGCGAAAATTTCGCCTCGATTCCATTTCAAAAAAGGATTTTGAATCGATTTTGTCATGAAATTGAGCCTTCTTCTGAATCGATCCGGCGGGATCAATTCCAAACGCGGTTGTTCGATCGGACAGTTCACCCCACACAGGTGTATGCACTGGCACTTGAAAAATCGATTTCAGAAATCATTGACGCAATTATAAACAAAAATGGTGATTCACTCCCGTCACCATCGCACCTGCTCAGACAATTGCAACTCGAATACATGGGTGAAAACATCGCCATCAAATCGGCAGAAGAAGCTGAAGAAGCAATCCACGATCTCGATCTGATTTCCCTGGTCGAGGATTATAGCCATTATTTTTATGGTGCGGATTTGAATTTAATATTATCGCTCTGGGGTGATTGGGATGGCAGTCAACGCCCAAGTGGTCAGGGACATACATTGGTGGCAGCCACACTGATTGCAAATGTATTGCGGCTTAGCGACCTGGTGCGCTTCATGGATGAATTGGGAATTTTGAGCGCCTCAGCGCGCCACATCCTGAATGAAATCGGTGCGATTGAAAAAAAGATTCAGAAATTTATCGAAATACTGGATAATATCACCAAATTAACCACAGAGTTGGAAGCGCGAATTCGCAAACATCTGGATGCGTTGGAACCGCCCGGGCGAATGCTCAGAACCTTGCGCAAGCTCGGATTGGCGCGCGATCCCATACAGGTCGTATGGAAACATAATGACCGCAACGAACGGCGGATGCAAGCCTATCGCCGCGAACGCTCGACCGAAATACTGCGCTTCTTTAAAATCAATTATCAGCTTTGCGGAGAGATACAGCGTCTCATTCCGCACATCGAGCAGCACCTGCACCAGCCGGAGCTCCTCGAAAAGCTGGCGACGTATAAAAATCCGTTGAAGCGATTCTATCTGACACCTCGAATTCATCAGAAAATTATCACTTCGAAAGATCCGTTTACGATTGATACCACGGTCTACAACCTGGTTGAAATCAATAAAATGGGCGCGCAATTCGGTCATCCCGGACTCGTTCTCAGCCTGCAAGTGAGTATGACCAATCGTGCCGATGCGATTATCAGGCTGGATAAAAAATTGCGCGATGAATGGGAACGGGTAAACCGCGAAAATCCGTCGATTCAACCGACACACATTCGCATTGTACCGCTGTTCGAAGAAATCGAAATCCTTCAAAATCTCGAGGCGTTTCTCGATGAAATCTGGAATTATGCCCATGAGAGCAAACGCCTGGAACAATCGATCCCGGATCGATTTTGTGAAATCATCGGCGAATTTTTCATCGCCGGATCAGACCTCAGTCAGCAGGTCAGTCAGACACAAGCGCTGGTGCTCTTCAAGCAGGCAAAAGCGTGTTTGAATACGTATTTATTGAAAAAAGGACTGGCAGGTCGAATACGTATAAAATTCGGAAGCGGGGAATCGGCACAGCGCCAGGGCGGCTATTTTGATCCGTACGCAGCGAAAAAAGCACTCCAATTGCCCGATACACACACCATAATAGACCAATTGCATGTTGACGGTTTCACGGCTGCCGCACTGCAACAGGCGCGCTCACCTCTCAACGGGATTTTCAGCTCGAGCGACTTTCGAACGTTTCAATCGAACCTGGTGGAGAATTTGCGGCAACTCCCGGCAGATGCCCTGGTAAATATGTTTCATCACCTTCGAACCACCCAGGCGACTTACGAGAGCGCCATCCAGAATGTGACACATACGTATTGGGGATCTCGACGCCGGCTGCAAGAGGAAATGCACACCCAATTGAATTTGCTCATGCAAGGCAGGCTCTCGCCGATTTACCTTGAATTTGCGCAACTGGTACAAAAAAATTTCAAACACATTCTTTATGGCAGCGCCGAAGACATGGCTGGGATCCATGCTATTTCCCTCTTCCTCTCGCGTGCGCTGCTGTCTGTTCGAGATCGACCCACGGTGCGTCCCACCAAAGAAACCGGTGAAGATCGCGGACGCCAAATCGTTGAACGACTATCCGGAACCCTGCCATTGAGCGAGCATGGCACGTTGCTTCGCGCCATTGGTCATAATAAAGCCCAGACAATGCTTCTGGCGATTAACCAACTCACAACGGGTCTGTTTCGCGCCATGCGAGAATTCCTCGGACAGGCAGGCAATCGTGATGAACAAATCTTCAAGCTGCAAAAAGAAATCTTGCCGCATTTGCCCGTCAGGGATATTTTAAACACGCTCAGGTTGTACCACGCGCCAGATTTGCCTTACCTGCGCATGGTCGAGTCGGCTTTCCCGCCCGGCAACAGCAGTATCAAGCTTTTATATGAGGAGCAGCGCGTCATGGGCGACTTGATACCGTACCTGCAGGAAGAATTGCTCCGCAGAAATGGGCTGGCAATGCTCACCAGGCATCGCACTCAAACCAGCATACTGGCACCAGAGGCGCTGCGCGCGATTCGCGCCGATCTGGCAGTCCTGCTGCAGCCGAATATCTTCAATACCGATATCCGCGAGCTTTTCGGAGAGCATGGCATTTCGGATGGGCGGTTAAAGGGTATGCGGCTGGAATTGGAAAAACGGAAAATTATCGCAGCGACCCAATCCCAAATCTGGCAGCTTATCAAAGAGCCGATTACGGAACAAATTTACAGCTTTTTTGAACTGGCACAAGCGATTAAAGCGCTGCGAATAGAGGGAAAAATTGGGCATCCCCGACTCAATATTGTCTCGCGCAGCCAGGTAAGTCGGCTGGGATCGGAAGTCAGCCGAATGTTGCGCAATGTGGCGGATGACAGCATGCGACAATTCCTGATCTCTGCTGTGCAGTATTTGCTCTATCTGCCTGAAACAGTGGAGGATATTCCCGAAGCCGTACTCATCGCCCTGCGTGACGTTCAAAAAATTCTCAGCCTTGACGAACAAGCTGTCAGCCGGCAGGATCAAAGTTATTTGCAATACCTCTTTTTGAAAATTGCCCGAATCGGCGGGGATTGCGGTTGAGAATTATTCTTTCGATTAACGGAGCCGAGTGAATCAACATCCGGCTTCCTGCTGGCGATCCTGCGGTATTCCCGCAGCAAAAATTTCAATTCTCGACATCAGATGGCTCCAACGGAATCATTTGCATTTGAAATGCCGGAATTTATTTCTGAGAAATGAAAGCAGATTAGCAGTGAAGCAAAGTACCGGGGATGATGGATGAGAAAATAGTAAAAAAGCGAAACGCGAATCAGGCTAACCGGATCTTTATTCAGGATTTATAGCGTACAGGTCATCGCAAATTCGCCCGCCTTCACAAGCGCAGTCACTGTGACGAACCTTCGGCGATCCTAACATTTAGGAGGTGGGATAAAATAAATTACCCATTTAAATTTCTTAAGTTGCTATGTATAAATACTATTTTTAAGCAAAATGTCCAGGTTATTTAATCCCAACTCCTCAACGTGAATCAGGCAATTTCGATAGAAATGTAAGCCTGAATTTCAAACCAGTTGCCTGAATAACTGTCATAAAGATCAAACAGATTTTCCAGAGCTTCGGAAAAAATCGAGCGCATCTACTCGGTAGTCGGAATCGCGTTTTTTGAGGCAGGTTTCACAACTCTGCCACTTTTGATGCACTGAGTGCAGACGGTGATGCGCCGCGGGGACCCATTTACCAGCGCTTTCACTTTTTGCAAATTCGGCATAAAGCGGCGCTTGGTTACATTATGCGCATGGCTCACATGATTTCCGATGACCGGCTTCTTGCCACATATTTCACACATCTTTGACATTGATTTAACCTCCGAAATTTATCATGGCTACCAATTTTAGTCTTTCACTGCGTGGGTGATCGATTTAATCAAGCTCGGTGTCGGGATCATCACTATAAGCGAGCTATTGATTTCAGATACCCGGAAAACAGAGCGTTATGATACAAATTTTTTTTATAAAATGCAAGTGATAAATTCAGGTGCAGGAAATGTCTCAGTTATCGGTTCCTTTCATGATTTACAATGCATCCCGGATTCCCAAGCGGGAGTTTGGAAACCAGTTTCTGAAGGAAAACAGAGCTTTGTGGAAAACAGATGCAAATGTGTAGACACCAAAAATTAATAAACACTTAATCAATAAGTTATTGACTTTCTAAAATCAAATTTGTATATTTAAAAGTTTTTTAGCTCAGATGAAATTCCATTTGCTTTGAAATTAAGCGCTATACAACGCATACGACTTAACCGCTTTATCAAACCCCAAGGAGGTTTTCATGGATTTGCTCAAAGAATTGGCCGACAACGTAATCAAAGGGCAGGCACCTAAGACTGAGGAATTGACACAGAAATTGCTGGATGACAAAGTTTCGCCAGCAGATATTTTAAATAAAGGTTTGGTTGCAGGCATGGATGTTGTGGGTACAAAATTTAAAAACAATGAATTTTATGTGCCAGAAGTACTGATAGCTGCCAGGGCGATGAAAGCCGGGATGAAGCTTTTGCGCCCTAAATTAGCAGAATCAGGTGTAGAACCTGTTGGCAAATTTGTCGTTGGTACAGTCAAAGGCGATCTGCACGATATCGGCAAAAATCTGGTTGCGATGATGATGGAAGGCGCGGGTTTTGAGGTGATCGATCTCGGTGTGGATGTGACGCCAGAAAATTTTGTCAATACCGCCAAAGAGAGAAAAGCCAGCGTAATTGGCATGTCGGCATTGCTGACAACAACCATGCTGAACATGAAAGCAACGATTGAAGAATTGAAGAAGCAGGGCTTAAACGATACGATAAAGGTCGTCATCGGTGGTGCACCGGTCACTCAAAATTATGCAGATGAAATCGGCGCTGATGGGTATGCACCTGACGCAGCATCCGCCGTTGCCGAAGTGAAACGACTCATGAAAATATAATTTTAAGCAACCTGTTGGATTAAAAGTGTTTATACCAATTCGATGAATTTTTAGTTCGATGTCCGCGATGCGTTTTCATTTGCTAGTGGCAATTGACTATTCCCATGTATTCTGTAATATAGGAGGTATTTATGGGTAAATTAGCCGTAAATGGCGGTGTACCTGTGCGGTCTAATCCTTTTCCTAAATGGCCGATTTGGGATCAAGGCGAAATTGATGCACTTACCGAGGTGGTGAAGAGCGGCAAGTGGGGCAGCTTGCACGGTAATAAAGTGAGCGAATTTGAGCAAAAATATGCAGCAATGCATAACGCCAAACACGGCATCTGCATCAATAGCGGAACGCTCGGATTACGCATTGCGCTGATGGCTGCCGGAATTGGCGGTGAAAAAGAGGAAGTCATCGTACCCGCTTATACATTTATTGCCAGCGCAAGCGCTGTTATCGAAGCGAACGCCGTACCGGTATTTGTAGATATCGATAGCGATACGTATAACATTGATCCCGATAAAGTTGAGAAGGCTATTACGCCCCGGACGAAGGCGATCATGCCGGTGCATTTCGGTGGCCGACCCGCAGATATGGATCGCATCATGGAAATTGCGAAGAAACACAATCTGATCGTAATTGAAGATGCAGCTCAAGCCTGGGGTTCTTCCTGGAAAGGAACCGGTGTGGGCGCGATCGGCGATGCCGGTGCATTCAGCTTCCAATCTTCCAAAAATATCACCAGCGCCGAAGGCGGTATCATTTTAACCAATGATGATGAACTGGCTAAATTTGCCCGGGCACATTCAAATTGCGGACGCAGCGCAGACGGTCAATGGTATGAACATTATTATTGGGGAACCAATGTGCGGTTGACCGAATTTCAAGGGGCAGTTCTGCTGGCACAACTGGCGCGGTATCCTGAGTTGCTCAAACGCCGGCAGAAGAATGCGGCTTACCTGAACAAGCATCTGAAGGCGATTGGCGGTACAGAACCATTAAAGGATGACACGCGGATCACGAGCAATTCGGTGCACATTTACATCTGGCGTTATAAAAAGGAACAGTTTAACAATGCACCGCGAACAAGGTTCCTCGAAGCGCTCAAAGCTGAAATCCAGCAGGTCAGTCCCGGATATTCGATCCCGCTGTATCAGCAACCCGTATTCAAACAAAAAGCATTTGGTCCGAAAGGCAAAAAGATCGATATTGCCGTTGATTATTCAGCATATCATCTGCACGAATGTGAAAAGGCGTGTTTCGAAGAATGTGTCTGGTTCAACCAGAATATGATGCTCGGAACTGAAAAAGATATGAGTGATATTGTCGAAGCGCTGAATAAGTTAAAAAAACATGCGGATGAATTATAAAAATGAAACTCAAAGCCTTCCTTCACGGAAGGCTTTTTTTATGGGGAATGCACATGAATATTTTAGCTGTCGGCGCCCATCCGGATGATCTTGAAATTTTATGTGGCGGTACTCTCATTCGCTATCATATAGAAGGGCATTCGATCACAATGGGATCGGTTTGCAATGGCAATAAAGGACATCGCACCCTGCCCGGGGATAAGCTGGCAAAAATCCGGCTGGCTGAGGCTCAAAATTCTGCCCGTATCATTCATGCGCAACACTTCTGCCTGAATATCCCGGATTGCGAAGTTTATGTCAACCGGGAAGCGATGGAAAAAGTGCTTAATCTCATCCGCCAGGCAAAACCGGATATCATCATCACCCACTCCCCGAATGATTATATGCCCGATCACCGCGTGGTCAGCGAACTGGTTTTTCAGGCGAGTTTTCACGCAACGCTCCCGTTGTACAATGCAGAACAGCCGCCGCATGACAAAATTACACCGGTTCTTTATATGGATACACTCGCCGGCGTCGATTTCAATCCGACAATGTATGTCGACATTACAGATGTGTTCGAGCAGAAATTAGCGATGCTGCGCTGCCATAAAAGCCAACGCGATTGGCTCGATGATCACGATGCTATCGATATGGATGAATTTATGACAGCAGTCGCCCGTTTCAGGGGATTGCAGTGCAGTAAGAAATATGCGGAAGGATTCCGGAGTCTTGACGTCTGGGGCAGGAACAGGACTCAACGCTTGCTGCCGTAGCGCGTGAATTTTTTCTTTTACCTGAATAGAGCGGTTTCACGCATTCGGCAGAGGATCTGTCAATTCTCGCTCGCGTTGTTTTTGAGTGGGTGTGATTGGTCCCTGCAGCAGCGGATCTTCAGTTTTTTCCATCCATTCATCCACCAAACGCCGCAATTCCTTGACAACTATTGTGGTATCAGGCTCTTCAATCAAATTGTTCATCTCCCACGGATCGCGCGCAAGATCGTAAACTTCCTCTGCCGGACGCCGCTGCGCATAAAATTGATCGCGTACCGCGATTCCGGCGCTGCCTTTAAAAATATCAGCCGGAATATAAACCAGCGGGCGATCGCCAAAATTCCGAATATATTTGTACCTTTCAGTTCGAACTGCGCGCATGGGATTATAGCGATCGTGCCAGCTCATTTCGCAAAAAATATGGGTGCGAGCGGTAAACGATTGCCGATTGAGCAGCGGCAAAAAGCTTCTGCCCTCAATCGTCCCGGGAATCGTTCCCCCAGCAAATTCCACCAGGGTGGGCAAAAAATCTACATTGCTGATCAACTCCCTGTAAACCATTCCTCCTTCGAAGCGCTGCGGAAGATGCATGAGAAGCGCAATCCTGATTCCCGGATCATAACACGTACCTTTCGCGCGCGGCATGGCGATACCGTGATCCGTGGTGAAGATCACCAGCGTATTTTCCCTGAGCTGCAACTCATCCAGTGCATGCAGCAATCGACCAACCGATTCATCGACGCGGTGGATCAAGCCATTTAAGCCGGCGATGTCTTTCCTGATTTCCGGCACATCGGGCAGATAGGGCAGCGGTTGCACCGTCCTCCAATCATCGATGGCATATTCCGATGCGTCGTGCGGATAAGGTCGATGCGGCTCTTCGAATCCGAGCGAAATGAAGAACGGTCGCTGGTCAGCGGATTTTTGATTCGAAATTTCCTTAAGCCAGTGGATTGCGCCATCGGTGGCAGCTTTTGCGTTCCTTCCGCAAGTGTGCACCACATTGTATCCCAGGGTTTCGGCATGTGCCGATTCGTGCTGGACGCCGAATAAATGCGTTTCGTACCCGGCATCCCCCAGGTAGGTGGGAAGCTTTTTCACATCAGAATCAATTTCCCAGCCAATATGGGCTAATCCCATCAGTCCGTTTGCATGCGGTGATTTACCGGTCATCACGCTGCCCCGGCTGGGTGAGCATTGCGCGGCGCTGCAAAAGCAATTTTCGAATTTTACCCCGGCGCGTGAAAGCGCATCCAGGTTTGGCGTCGAAATCCCCGCCTGATAGCATCCGAGTTGTTGACCCAGATCATGGCAGATGATGAAGATAATATTCGGCTGGTGGCTTGGCATCTGTTTTTCCTTTCTGGTTCAGTTTTCTTTTAATTTATACTTCACAGGTATTCTGTTTTGGATTGCGAACAGTCATTCCTTCTATAATCCGGCAATTTACTATTGCAGATCAGGACTAAAAATTGTCATGTATCAAAAATTTGCCAGTGGATATACTTATTTTGGGTTGTTTTGTAACTTTATATCGTGAGCTTGTCGTTCTGGAAGAATCTTTTATCGTTAAATAACATGTAAAAACTTAACATCCTATTCCGAAATATAACAGATTCCTCCTGAATGACAACAGAAGTGTTACATTTTAATCCGTGATGAGTATAAATCGCCTTGCATGTTTGAATCAAACCTTTCGTGTTTTCCCGCACAAAACATCATGTTGACTCGCTTGCACGTTAAGAAAATTTGGCGATAAATTCAAGCAGAATTTCAGCGAATGGAAAAAATCATTGATATTCAGCGCATTTTTTCTTATGTTAGGGAATTTCAATCTTGCACATATACATGTTTCGCCTTAAATACATAAGGAGACTTTCTTTTGGAAATAAAATCTGGAGAGGAATCCGTGGTACGCGTTCGAATCGCGCCGAGTCCCACCGGCGATCCTCATGTCGGGACGGCGTATATCGCGCTATTCAATTATGCATTCGCAAAAAAAAATAATGGCAAATTTGTGCTGAGGATTGAAGATACTGATCAGGCACGTTCCCGAAAAGAATCGGAAACGATGATCATGGAATCGCTGAAATGGCTAAACATCCAGTGGGATGAGGGACCGGATATCGGTGGTTCGCATGGACCGTATCGTCAATCCGAACGCAGCGAAATCTATCGCGAGCATGCCCGGATATTGTTGGAAAATGGCAGCGCCTATCGCTGTTTTTGCACCAAAGAACGGCTGGAAAAAATGCGCGAGGAGCAAAAAAAGAGCAAGCAGTTTTCGGGGTACGACGGATTTTGCCGCAATCTTCCGAAAGAAACGATAGACCAATATCTTTCGGAAAACCGCCCTTACGTTATACGCATCAAACTTCCGCAACAGGATACAATCTCATTCCGCGACGAGCTTCGGGGTCAGGTTGAATTCGATTGTTCGACGCTGAATGATCAGATATTGATGAAAGCCGATGGGTACCCCACGTATCATCTGGCGAATGTAGTGGATGATCATCTGATGAAAATCAGTCATGTCATTCGCGCCGAGGAGTGGATTTCATCAACGCCGATTCATATTCTGCTGTACAAAGCTTATGGGTGGCAGCCTGCGAAATTCATTCACATGCCGCTTTTGAGGAATGCGGACAAAAGCAAGATCAGCAAACGCAAAAATCCGGTGTCGCTGCGATACTATGAGCGCCAGGGATTTTTACCTGAGGCACTCATCAATTTTTTGGCGCTCCAGGGTTGGTCGCTGCCCACTGGCGAAGAAATTTTTTCAATCGATGAAATGATCAAGCATTTTACACTGGATCGCATCAGCCTGGGCGGACCTGTTTTCGATCTGACGAAACTGATTCGCTTCAACGGGATTTATATGCGAAATTTATCCGCGGATGATCTGGCGAAGCGCATCACCGAAGCGGTCATCAAACAGAAACTGGCGCAACTTCAGGATCAAGGCTACCTGATGACTATTTTGCCATTGATTAAAGATAGGCTCAGATTGCTCAGCGAGTTCGATGCCAGAACGCATTTTCTCTATTCCGGCGCGCTCACGTATTCTGCGCGTGATCTCATCCTGAAGGGCAAAAATCTGAATCAAACGAAAAATATGCTGAATAAAGCACTGGAAATGTATGATGCCATTGCTGATTGGAAGCCCGGAAACCTGGATTCCGAAACGCGCCAATTCAGCGAAATTGTGAAATGGGCAACCAAAGACCTGTTTATGGTTTTGCGCATCATCGTTACCGGATCAACCGAATCGCCGCCGCTTTTCGAGTCCATGACCGTACTCGGAAAAACGGAGTGCCTCAATCGCCTTCAGGATGCGATAGCAACGTTACAACTTGAATAAAATCTTGCCATTTATCCAGCGGCTATCCTTTCACCTACCCAAGCCTTTATTTTCAGAATTCTGTTATCCGATCAATCTCCCTTCGAAACGCGCGAACCGGGACGAGAATGCCTGTCATCAAGCTCAATCAAAAATTAGCCTAAAGCTCATTTTAAGTTAAAAGCTTTTAACCTCTACGTTAATCCATTCAGTTATTTTTTTCTTCGCTAGTTTTTTAAGCACATCCCTCCTGGCAAACATTTTCCGGTAATTCATCCTCTTTTATTTTTCGGTAATATATTCCATTTCTCTTGACAAATATTCTTTATATTACTAAATTTATTGCGACTAATGTTTTGTTTATTATACTATTTTATTTTATTAAAAACGTAACCAATTAATTTTATTACTGCTTAATGAAAGGATTCAATATGATCTACAGGAAATGCAGGTATATCGTGTGTTATTTGAGTATATGTCTCATAATTGTTCCGGAAGCTTTTGCCAATCCCGAATACAATGTTTCAAGGTTCGGACTGGCGCTGTATGGTTCCGGTGTTAAAATGGTACTCGGCAGAAAAGACGACTCGACAATAGAGCAATGGGTCGGCGTGCAGGGGCGTTACGTATTCAATCCCTACATAGCATTCGGTTTGACAACAGCGTTTGGTTGGGTCTACGCACGCAGTGAAAATGGCTCCCAATTCTCTGCCAGCGGAGATTTCAAAACATTCTTAATCCCGATTGAATTTTCTTCCCGATGTTACATGGTAAAACATGCGCGCATCATACCATATATCGATCTGGGCGTGGGCGCAACCAATTGGGATGTGCGCAGAATGTCCAATGATGATGATTCATTTATGGCGCGGGGCGTGAGTGTATCACATTCGAAATTTTCACCGACATTCCTCACCAGAATCGGTTTCGAAACATTTGTCACCAATTCAGTCGCTTTCGATATGGGCATCAATTATCATCATTTGTTGAAAGGCGACGATGATACAATTGGCACTGGCGATGACAACCGGGGAATCGCGGAGATGAAGGTCGGTTTCAGTTTTTACTTCGGTGGTTATAAAGATACCGACAAAGACGGGATCGAAGACCGGCTGGATAAAAATCCGCTTGCACCGGAGGACTATGATGGCTTCAATGATGACGACGGAATTCCGGATTTGGATAACGATAATGACGGCATCGTCGATGCCAAAGACAAAAGCCCGAATACGCCGGAGGATTTTGACGGTTTCCAGGATGATGACGGAATCCCTGATCCGGATAATGACAAAGACGGCATTCCCGATTCGGAGGATTCATGCCCCGATGTTGCCGAGGATATTGATGGCTTTCAGGATGAAAACGGATGCCCGGATTTGGATAACGATAACGATGGCATCCCTGACAAGGAAGATGCATGTCCCGATTAGCCCGAAACAGTCAACAACTACCAGGATGAAGATGGTTGCCCCGATAAAGAGCCTGAACCCGAACACCTGGCTGTGGAAATCGAAAAAGAAGTGCCCGCGATTCTGAAGGGGATAGAATTCAAATCCGGAAGCTTTGAATTGACGCCAGAGTCAACTGAAACATTAGGGGATTTATATGACGTATTGCGAAAAAATCCCGACATCGTTATCGAGATTCGCGGATACACCGATGATGTTGGTGAAGCCGTAGCAAATCTCAGGCTGTCACAGCATCGGGCGGATGCTGTGCGGAATTTCCTGATCCTACGCGGAATCGCCAGCGCGCAATCGGACGCGGCGAAGCTGATCCCATTGCATCCAATGCCACGCCAGAAGGGCGCAAACAAAACCGCAGGATTGAATTCGTTCGCATCAAATAAAGAAAGAAATCCCTGCAAGAGCATTTGCAGGGATTTCTTAAATCGCTTTCGCCAGCGATGTCCTCCTTTCAATACAGCCGAGGTTGAAGGCTTAGTGCTTTGTTTCATAAATAAGGTGACGAAGCTAAAGATATTAGACAGGATAACAGGATGGACAAGATAAAGAACATCCTGTTTATCGTGTAAATCCTGTCTAAAATTTTATGTCACCATAAATATGAAATTAGATACTCAGGTTTTCATGCCCGAGTGCCTTCGCAGGTGTTTTGCTAAAAGGCTTATCAGAATCCTCAGTTTAAACTTTCACCTTCTGTTTACATCGTCTGTCGCTTGAAGGCGTTCAATCTCGCTAAGCTGGTCATTTGCAAAGCGCCCGAAATCATCCGCCAGTCCGCGGCTTTTGACAATTTTATCAAGAAGCTGCTTCGCCTCCTCGTATTGACCTTTCTTTTTGTATAGCAAGGCGGCGCGGTACTGGGCAGAAGTCCCGAAAGGAAGTTTCGTCTGCTTGGCAACATATTTTACTTTCAGAAATTCTGAAATAGCCTGCTCAAATTTTCCCTGCAATTCATAACACTCCGCGAGAAAAAATTGTACTTCTGCTTCGTTTTCGGGATTCGCCTCTTCAAGCAACGCCTCGTAAGCTGCAATCGCTTTGTCGTATTCCTTGCTCTGCTTGTAAATCGAACCGATCTTGAATTTCATATCAAATACGGATTCGTCCTGGGGATAGAGCTGGATGAAATCCTTTATCAGAGATAATTGCTGATCCGTCATCGCGTATAACTCATACGCGCTGATGAGTTTTTTCATCGTCATCGGCTTCGATGTGCCAATTCGCGGGTGATCGAGGGCTTTTTTGTACATGGCAATCGCATTTGGCACTTGCTGTTCGCCGATATAATAATCGCCAAGATTGATGAAGGCAATGGCGGTCACTTCACTATCCGGGTATTTCTGCGGAATCGCTGTTAAAATATCCAATGCCTTCTCATCTTTATTCAGAATCGTATAAAGCTTTCCAAGCGATAATTCGGCTTTGGGGGCAAATTCTGTGCGCTTGTATTTGCTGCGGATTTGGGAGAACAATTTCTCTGCGTTGGAAAATGACTTGCTATTCAGGTAATATTCGCCTTTTTCATAATCGAATTGAGCCAGATAAACATCGATGCCACCGAACCTTTTCCTGAATTTCTCCTGCTCCCTGTCGCCGGCAGCGATTTGCCCGCTTCGATACGAACAGACAATCGACTGCGCCTGGGGGTACTCTTGTTGTACATCCGATTCGGCAAATCCGACTGCCCGGGCGTATTCAGCCTGCGCTTCCTGGTATTTCCCTTCCTCAAAGAGCAGGTCAGCAACTTTTACCGAAGCATCATAGCCGAATTTTTGATTGGGAAATTCATCCTTCAGACGTTGATAATAGCTTAACGCCAGATCGCTGTCATGCTGGCTATCAGCAGCAGTGATACGTCCGAGTGCAAGCAGCGCCTCGGGTACATAGCGCCCGTTCGGGGACATTTTGATGTATTTCTGATACTGCTGCTTTGCCAGGCTATGCTCACCGGCTTGCTCATACACGCTTGCCAGTTTGAAAATGACTTCATCAAGATCCAGCACGCCCGAATCCATGTTTTCCTGAGCCAGCCATGAAATCTTGCTGAGTTTGGCTTCAATCGCCAGATAATGCTTAAGTGCAGATTGCATGTCGTTTTTCTTGAAATAGAGATCGCCCAGGGCGAGTGCTGCACTGTCGGCTGCCTGGCTATAATGATAATTGGTGATTATGTGTTTATAATGTTCAATGCTTTGCTCGTAATTTTCCTGATCATATTCCATTTTTGCCAGCAAGTTGAAGGCGCGGACAATGAATGCGCCATTGGGGAAATTGGCGATATAAGCTTCGAACGCATCATTTGCGGCGAAATAGTCACGCGCTTGATAATGATAAATGCCCAGCATGAATCTGGCTTCGCCGCGGTAGGCGCTGTTCGGATATCCGGATAGAAGCTGTTGGAAATATTGCTTTGCCGTGCCGATGCTATCGGTTGCCGGGCTGCTCTCGCCGATCAGTACTTCCCCCAATCGCAGCAGCATCAGGTCTTTATTGTCGCTGGCGGGATATTTCCCTAAAGCCTGGAAGTATTGGATGGCGATGTCGCTGCGGGAAGCGGGACTTTGTCGATCGCGTGCTCTCAGCTCAATCAGGGCGATGCAGGCGTCATCCGCCCAGGGGCTGTTGGCATATTGATCGTTGACGAGTTGATAATTCATGCGCGCGCTGTCGATGAGTGTATCGTGCCTGTCGAGTGCATTGCTATCCAGCGCGGTTTGCGCCAGCAGTTCGTAGGATTGAGCGATCCGAAAATTAATTTTATCGTTTAGATCTGACGGAACGCCGGACGTCATACTGCTGCGATAAAAGCGGAGCGCTGACGAATAATTGTGGATGTGTTCGAAATTGATCTCAGCCAGGCGATAATACAGCCACCCCTGACTCCGACCCGTGATAACCTCATTCATCAAATCAGAGAAACCGTAGAGCGCCTTCGTCTGATCATCAATTGCAAATTTTTGCAGAAATTCCACTCGTTGCGCGGTTTGTTTGTAATCTGCGCCACCGGGATAAGCTGACAGAAAATGATGGTACTCTTTTATCGCCCGCCCGTATTGTCCCAATTGCTCGTAGCACCGCGCGATACCGAGTTGGGCATCATCGATGTAAACGCTGTTGGGAAAACGCTCGATAAATCGATCGTACAATCGAATCGCCTTTTCGGGGCTGCCCATTTCGCGTTCATGAATTTCGGCAATCCTGTAATGAATGCGATCTACGAGTTGACTTTGCGGGTAGCGTTCAAGGTAAGTTCTAAAATGAATTATCGCCTGCGCAACGCTTTTTAGCAGCAGGTAATTTCGAGCGACTTCCAGATAGGCATGCTCGAGATAATCAGCCACTTCATTTTGCCCGGACTGACCCTCTTTAATAAGGCGCAGAAAATACTGATTGGCATTTTTATAATCGGCAAGATTTTTATATGACAGACCGCTTTTATAGAGCGCTTTAAAATAGATGACTGGATCCGGTTTCGCGGCGTCAATTAATTTGGCATAAAATGACTGGGCTTCGGCGTAGCTGTGCAAATCAAAATAGTTTTCGCCGAGCATTAAATACGTTTCGGCTTGCACCTGTTCGCTGCCGCGGCTTGCGAGCGATTTCATGAAAAAATCATTTGAACGCTGCCACTCACCTTTTAACCGATAGATGGTTCCCAGACGCAAATTCGCCTTTGCCTGCAGGTCGCGATTGGCAGAACCCTCGATGACGGCGTGGTATTCATCCTGGGCGCCCTGGATTTGCCCTATTTCTTCCTGAATCAATCCTTTGAAATACCTGGCATGCGCTTTATCTTCCTTTTGATAGGCGCCGGCGATTAGTTTTTCGCTCTCAGAAAGCGCCCGTTTCAATTCGCCCTTTTTAATGAGAATGTCCAGCAATTCGAGTTTGATTTGAAATGCATTCGAAGCCTCAGGATATTCGTCCAAATATGCGTAGTATGTTCTGATAGCGGCGGGGAAATCTCCAGCGAGTCCAAACATTCGCGCGGCTTCGATGATTGCAGGTGGTGCGAATGTGCTTTTAGGATAAAATACCTTCACGCGCTGGTATGCGCTGGCTGCTTTGGCGTAATCGTTGACCGCCTTGTAACATTCACCAATTTTCATCTGGGCTTCGTCAACCCTGTGCGCTTCCGAATATCGGATCGTCATCTCCAGATATGCCTGTTGCGCTTCATTGTATTTTTCAAGTTTGAAATACGCTTCGCCCGCCATAAAAAGCGCTTCAGGTGCTTGTGAACTTGTCGGGTGCTCTTCAATGAAATTTTTAAACTGGCTCGCTGCCAATGAGAACATGCCTTCATCGTATAATTTTTTGGCATACATAAAAGCCTGATTTTCAGCGGATTGTGCATAAGCACCATGCACCCCTATCCACAGGAAAATTCCTGCCAATAGCCAGATTACTAGTTTTGATTGCTTCATTATCTAAATAATCTCCAGATTTGCATATTTAACCATTAATTTTTTTCGCCCCACCAGGTCAAATGCAACGGTTGCTTTCATGGATTCACCGTCGCCTTCAAGATTCAGGATAATCCCCTTGCCAAACGTAGGGTGTTTGACCGTTGCGCCGGGTTCCAGGAATTCAACATCACGGTTCGAATCATCAATATAGCGGGGCTCCTCGTAATCTACGTAAACACTCGACTTTGGCTTTTTTCGATCGGCGGAAGCAGATCTTCGAGCGGAACGGGATTTAATGTCCTCTTCGATGTATTGCGCATCGATTTCGAGGATGAATCGCGAGGGCGTATTCATGAACGTATCGCCGAAACGACCGCGCTGCGCCGCCCACGAAAGAAACAGCTTTTCTTCGGCGCGGGTCGCTCCCACGTAAAACAAGCGTCGTTCTTCCTCCAGATCATCCACCGATTCAAAGCTTCGGGATAGCGGAAAGAGTCCTTCCTCCAATCCGGCAATAAATACAACGGGGAACTCAAGTCCTTTGGCGCTGTGAAGGGTCATCAGCGTCACCGCATTCGACCGGTTATCCCAGCTATCGATATCGGTTAACAGGGATACTTCCTCCAAAAATCCGGCGAGTGTGGGTGATTCGGTTCTTTTTGAATATTCAGTAATTGCTTGCAGCAATTCCAATACATTTTCATACCGACTTGTCGCCTCTGCGGTTCCTTCCTGCCTGAAAAGCTGCAAAATACCGATTTCATCGACCAGTGCACGCGCCAATTCTGTGATCGATATTTTGTTTACCAGGCTCTGATATTTGATGATAAATTTATGGAAATTGGTAATGTTTGTTTTTGCTTTGATACTCAGTTCGTCAATCGAATGCGCTTTGCCCATTGCATCAAAAAATGTCGATGCAGTGCTGCGACCGAAGCGTTCCACCTTTTCGATGCTGACTTTGCCAATCCCTCGCAGGGGATAATTGATGATGCGTTTGATACTAATCGTGTCATGGGGATTGACAATCGCCCTTAAATAAGCCAGGACATCCTTGACTTCCTTGCGCTCATAAAATTTCAATCCGCCGACGATGATGTAAGAAATACCCTCGTTGAGCAATCCTTCTTCGAGTATTCGCGACTGGGCGTTTATGCGATAGAGAATGGCAAAATCGGTGAAATTGCGACCGCTTTTATGAAGTTCATCCTTTATTTTATCAACGATTTTCCGTGATTCGTGATAGGCATCGCGGGTGGCAAGCAGCAGCACTTTTTCTCCGGTTTCCTTTTCCGTCCAGAGCTGCTTTTCCATGCGTCCGGCATTTTTAGAGACAACCGAATGTGCTGCGCTGAGAATATTCTTTGTGGACCGATAATTCTGTTCGAGTCGAAAGACTCTGCAATCGGGAAAATCCTTTTCGAAATCCAGGATATTTCTGATATCCGCACCGCGCCAGCGATAGATCGATTGATCGTCATCGCCAACCACACAGACATTCCGGCTTCGGGAAGCCAGCATTTTTATGAGCGAATATTGGGCACGGTTCGTATCCTGGTACTCATCAACCAATAAAAAAGGGAATCGCAATTGATAATGCTCCAGAAGCGGGGGATGATCCCGGAATAACGCAATCGGCTTGATCAGCAGATCATCGAAATCCATCGCATTCAACTGCTTCAAGCGCTCTTGATACTGAGGATAGATAATAGCGACCTTATCTTCGAAAACGTTCTGCGCCGATCGGGCATAATGATCGGGTTCAACTAATGCGTTTTTCGCTTTGCTGATATGGGAGCTAATCGCTCTGGGCGCGAAGTCCTTTTGCGGGATGGCATACTCATTCATAATCTCTTTAACTAAATTGATCTGGTCATCGGAATCGTAAATTGAAAAATTTCGCCCATATCCCAGCTTTTCACCTTCGTAACGCAAGATTCGCGCAAAAATCGAATGAAATGTACCCATCCAGACATTCTGGCTGTCATCCCGGCACAGCTTCCGAATACGTTCACGCATCTCGCCGGCGGCTTTGTTGGTGAATGTCATCGCCAGGATATTCCAGGGCTTGATTTTTTCCGCTTCGATCAGGTAGGCAATGCGGTGTGTCAAAACCCTGGTTTTACCGCTGCCAGCGCCTGCCAGAATCAGAACCGGTCCCCCTGTCCACTGAACCGCCTCCTGTTGAATCGGATTCAGTCCTGTCAATAATTCAGAAACAGCTGATTTTGCGGCTGAGCGTCCGCTCATACGTTTTCCTCATTGAGATAAAATTGAGCTTTGCAAAATTGTCCGGTATTACTTGTTGCGATTTTTGCGATACACTTCCCTGCGATAAGCATCGAATTTTTTCTTCGCAGAGAGATGTCCGGAATGGGTTCTGCTGAAAGTGTGTCCGCCGTCGCCCCGGGCAACCATGTATAAATAGTCCACATCCTCAGGAAAAGCCGCCGCTAATAGTGATTGTTTTCCGGGATTGTTGATTGGACCGGGCGGAAGACCGGCAGTTTTGTAAGTGTTATACGGCGAATCGATTTCCAGATCGCGATTCAGCAACCTGCGCGGTTCGGGTAGCAAATATTGGATGGTGGGATCGCATTGCAGAAGATAGCCTTTTTTCAGGCGATTTCGGTAAAGCGCTGAAATCAGCGTGCGTTCGGTATCGAGCATGGCTTCCCCTTCAATGAGCGAAGCCAGGATCACCATCTGGTGCTGCGAAAGATTCAATTCAGGATCGCGATCGCGAATCGTATCCGGGAAATGCTGCTTGAATTGATTTACCAGTATCGAAATAACCTGTTTCGCAGATGAGCCATCGGTCAGGTAGTACGTATCCGGGAAAAGATATCCTTCAAGCGTTGGCGCATCGATTCCCAGATTCCTGATAAACGACGTATCATGCACCAATTCCGCAAATTCCGTCGAATCGACAGCCAGCTTTTGCTGCAACAACGAGGCGATAAACCGGTGGGTTTTGCCTTCGGGGATGGTGACACGGGTGAGCGCAACTTTTCCACTGACCAGTATCTCTAGAATATGGTAGTTGGAAATGCCCGAGGGAATGTTGTATCTTCCGGCTTTGATTTTATTGGTGTAACCCATGAGCAGGGCGGTAATTTTAAAATGCGTTTTGTTGGCAATGACTTGTTCTGCTAACAGCATTTCAGAAATCGCATCAAAACTCATCCCGCTTTTAATCGTGACGTCGGCAAATTCCCTGTCATGCCGAGTTTCGGGTTCCCCGAAGCAAATTGAATAGATGTAAAGCGCAAGCGCGTAAACCACCAGTACAAAAACGATGAACAGGTAACGTTTCGATAATTTTTTACGTTTAACCAAATCCTGCGCTTTATTTTTTTCTCCCATTTTTTCTCTCTTTTTTCTAAATGCAAAAATCCACCCGGTACATCGATCAGGCAAGCACACGTTTCAGCTTTTCCAGCACAGCGTCCAGTTCATCGTAAGATATTGTCAATGGCGGCAAAAGCCGCAGCACTGTTGAGCCTGCCGGCAAGGTGAGCAATCCCTCGTCGATCAGTTGTATAATATAGGGTTTGACCTTCTCTTTCATTTCAATACCGATCATCAATCCAATCTGCCTGATCTCCCTGACGCTTCTAAAATTGTATTGAACAAGTCGTTCTGCCAGATATTTGCCTTTTTCTTCTGCCTGTTGAGCGAGCTTCTGTTCGAGCATAAAATCGATTGCGGCACTGGCAGCGGCACAGGCGAGAGGATTGCCGCCAAAGGTTGATCCGTGATTGCCCACGGGCGCTTCGATCTTATCGGAGCACACAACAGCGCCCATCGGGAGACCGCCGGCGATGGATTTTGCCAGGCACAGGATATCCGGCTCCACATCAAAATGCTCGATCGCGAACAGCTTCCCGGTGCGACAAAAGCCGCTTTGCACCTCATCGATGATCAGGATGATTCCCGTTTCGTCGCACAGCTTTCGAACCTTTTGAAAATAATCCTTTTCACCCAGGTTCACACCGCCTTCTCCCTGAACGGGTTCGAGAAGGATTGCTGCGGTTTCGGCGGTAATGGCTTGCTGCATTTTCTCAAAATTATTAAACGGCACGAAGTTGAAACCCGGCACCAGCGGTTCGAAATCCTGGCGATATTTCGGATTGAAGGTCGCGCTCAGGGCGCCCATAGTTCTGCCATGAAAACTTTTCATAGCGCAAATAAAATTCGGCTTTTTCGCTGTGAATCGTACGAACTTGATCGCGGCTTCGATGCTTTCGGTTCCGGAGTTGCAGAGGAATGCGCGGGTCAGGCTTTTCGGGGTGATGCGAATCAGCTTTTCGAGCAGAAGCGCTTTTTGATCATTATAAAATGTTCCTGAACAGGTGATCAGGATTTGCGCCTGCCGGACGATGGCGTCAATGACGGCTTCGTTGGCATGCCCAAGATTGGCGACGCCATGCCCGGCAACGCAGTCGATGTAGGCTTTGCCATTTTCATCCCAGACGGTGGCGCCCTTTCCGCGGACAATCACCACATCGCGTTTGGGATAGACATCGAATTCATACTGATTCTGCAATTCAAGGGTAGCGCTCATTCGATCACCGTTCCTTTTTCATTTAAGGCATCGCGCACCGGATGCTCGGTTCTGCCATCGCTGATGACGACTTTTGTGGCGCCGCTTTCGAACAATTTTTTCAACGCGAGCAATTTCCGTTTGATCCTGCCTTCCACGCGGGCTTCCCAAACCTGGAGTTCGTCGACCGACAGCCGGGAAATTAAAGAAGCCGGATCATCCGGATTTTTCAGGAAGCCGGGCGCTTCGATCAACTGGATCACCTGATCTGCCTCGAACTCGTTCTGAATGACATTGACAATATCATCATTTTCGGAATTTATTGCAACATTATTTTCATCGATAATCGGCACGGAGAGCACGGGTGTGAAATGATTTTCCAGCAACAGCGTTAGCAGCGTTTTATTGACGGACTTTGGTTTCCCTGAAAAATCCCTGACAATTTTCCGCTTTCCGCCTTCGTAAACTTTAATCCCGCTGTTGCGTTTACCCTGAATAACCTTGCCGTCCAATCCGGACAAGCCCACGGCGTTGATTCCGTGTTGCTGGCATAATTCGACGATGCGCTTGTTTTTGAGACCGGCATACGCCATCATCAACAAATCAATTGCGGTTTCATCTGAGAACACGCTGGAATAACCGGAAATCGATGTGAGCACCTTTTTAGACACCCCGATTTTCTGCGCCAGATCATCTCTTGCAGCATTCGCGCCGTGAACGATGATGAAAGCCTGTTCGACCTCGGAAAGATCGGCAATGATTCCGCTGAGATTAATCGATTTGCCGCCGCCAATTTTTATGATAAGCACCTGAATCCCTCAATGGTTTCGTTTTCAATTTTCTGCCAACCGGTTTCACCGGGATATTTCTCGGAACACAAGATCAACTCGTTTTCGGTGGTTTTTGTGAACATGGTGAAATAATCCGCATCTTCGTTGAAGAGCGAGTGCAAATACAGGAAGCGTTTATCCGAAAGGATGATATTCATCGCCCGGATGTAAGTCGTTCGTTTTGCGATGATTCCTGTTGATTTTTCCAATGCGGGCAGCATATCTCCGTGATCGAATCGCTTGATATAATTGAAAATTTTTTCAGCGCCAATTCTGCCCTGTTCCTTGATGCGCACACCGTGCAATTCGCCGTTAAAAATGAAGGCGTATTTATCATCTGCAAACGGCATATTATTCTCGACGGCGATGCCTTCATTTCGGAAGGCACTTCGCGCGTGCACGAGTAACTGGTTGGTCGCGGGAAAATCCGTCAAATTGTCTTCCCAAATCGGACAAACATTTTTATAAATGCTCCAATGTCCGTCCTCCAACCAGGCGCAGCCCCAGCCGTCACCCTGGTACTCGCGGCTGTTTTGAGCGATGCGGGCAAACTGCCGCAGATGGTTGCGCATATCGGTTGGTTGCCGCACTGAAATTGCCAGTAATCTGCACATGGCTATACCGGGTGAAGTCCCGGAAAATCTAATCCGGTGGTTTCGTCGAAACCGTGCATGATATTCAATGCCTGCAACGCCTGCCCTGCGGCACCTTTCATTAAATTATCGATGGCGCTGATGACCACCAGCCGGTTTGAATGCGGATCGCTTTCAAATCCGATATCGCAGTAATTGGTTCCGGCGAGGAGCTTGGGTTCGGGATAGCGATAGATGCCTTCCCGATCTTTTACAATGCGGATAAAAGGTTCCTTCCCGTAAAAATCGCGAAACAGCTTCCAAATATCTTTTTCCGCCAGATTTTCCTTTAAAAATACGTGCGAAGTTGCCAGCGTACCGCGAATAATATCAATTGCGGTGGCGGAGAAGTGAATCTGAATCGGATTGCTAAAGCTCAATTCCTGCAGCATTTCCGCAATATGACGGTGACCGGTGGATTTATATGACCGGACGCACCCGCTGCGTTCCGGGTGATGCGATCCTTCATTGGCTTTATTGCCGCCTTCGCTCGAACCCACTTTCACTTCGACAACGGTCCGTGCGGCATCAACTAGGTTATTTTTAAAAAAGGGATAAAGCGCCAGAATCGTCACGGTTGCATTGCAGCCGGCGCTGGAGATGAAACTGGCATGTTTCATTTCCGCGCGATGCAGCTCCGGAATTCCGTAAACGAATTTTTCGAGCATTTCCGGTGCAGGGTGGCGGCAGTTGTACCATTTTTCATAATCAGCCGGATTTTTCAGTCTGAAATCACCGCTGAGGTCGATGATTTTAGGCGCCATTTTTTTGTACATTTCAATATTCTTCATTGACGTGCCATGGGGCAATGATAGAAACAGCACATCGCATGGCTCTAATTCCGCCAGCCGGCTAAATTTAAGCTGCGTTACCTTTCTTAAATTCGGGTGTACACGATAGACGAATTTGCCCGCGAATTGCTCCGATGTCACCTGGTTTATCTCAATCCGCGGATGGAACAGCAGAAGTCGCAGGAGCTCGCCCCCGGCATAGCCCGATCCCCCTGCAATTGAGGCTTTAAGTTCAGCCATTGGTACCATCTCTCCCAATTTTTATGACATAATCGACGATATATTTGGGGATGTCAACACCTGTGGGTGCGATGCTGTTCTTGAACTCCATCGTATAATTCACCTCATTTACGAGCAAGCCGGTTTCTGTTTCAAAAATATCCATAGCCACGATGCCGCCGCCAACAGCTTTCGCGGCTTTGACTGAAATGTCACCAATATCGGCGGTAACGGGACAATTTGAAGCGATGCCGCCGCGCGCGGTGTTGGTAATCCAGTGTTCCGATGTCCTGTAAATCGCAGCGATGCATTTATCCCCGACGACGAAGCTTCGAATATCCCTGCCCTTTTTTTCGATATATTTTTGAATATAAAAAATTGAATGGTGATACGTTCCTAAAACGGTTTTATGTTCGAGAATAGCTTCTGCAGCGTCGTGATCATTCACTTTCGACAATAACCTGCCCCACGAGCCCACCGCCGGCTTCAATACCGCGGGATATCCCATGTCTTCAATCGCTTCCAGAGCCGATGCCTCAGTAAAAGCGATCCTGACCTCCGGTTGAGGAACCTTCTTTTCCTTGAGGGCGATGGATGTCAGCAGCTTATCGCCGCAGACAGTGGCGACGTGTGACGTATTTACGCATCTTATGCCGGCGCTTTCGAATAGCCGCATCGCGTGCAATGCCCGGGAATGGTTAATACATCGCTCAAGCACAACGTCAAGATCGAAAGCGTCTTTTCCGAGATTAAATGTCAATTGCCGATCGTCGATCATCACAATCTCAACATCTTTGCGTCGCCGAAATTCATCCAACAAAAGCTTTTCATCTTTTCTGATCAAAGAATGCAAAAATCCGATTTTCATATTCCCTCTTTACGTTATATAATAGAGTAAATCCCCGTTAACTTTGCTCACTCAAATACCTGACAATATATTTCAATTCAGTGAGATCGACGGTGCGTCCGCGTTGTCCGACTTCCTTGACTTTTTCAAGAATGCGCAGCGCAAACGCCCGGTCCGTATTCTCTTCACCAATCTGATCCAAAGAATACCTCACCGCCGAGAGTCCGGACATGTGATCGAGAGCGATTTTAGATTTTCTTCCGACAATCGAGGGATCGAGACTCTGGTAATGCAATGGATTTTTAAGGGCGGCTTGCGTGTGTACGCCGGCGCAATGTGTGAATGCATTTTCACCAATAACGGGAAAATTCACCGGAATCGGCAAACCGGAATATTTGCTCACGAGATGGTAAAGCTCGGGCAATTTATTCAAACGCAAATCATCCCTTGCATTGAAATCATTGACTAAAACCGCAAGCAAGATCGCCAAATCCACAATCCCGGCTCGTTCGCCGAGACCCATCACCGAGGCATCGATGATTTCTGCCCCGGCGCGATAGCCATCGAGTGCATTTGCCAGCGCCAACCCGCGATCGTTGTGACAATGCACGGCGATGCGCGGAGAAAGGCTGCGTTTAGCTAATTCATCTTTAAGGCGCGACACATAATCATATAAATTATGTTTTGTGCCGGGAATCATAAAGCCGGTTGTATCGGCGATACTTATCACATCCGCCCCGGCATGGGCAGCTTCGCTCGCAGCAAAAATTACATTCTCAAACGAAGAGCGCACCGCATCTTCCGGGGTATACCGAACAACCAGGTCCGGTTTTAGCGCTTTGGCATACGAAATAACCTGGCTGATTTGTTCGACCGCTTGCGTCAGTCCTTTCGAGTGATGAGTCAATCGTTCTTCGGCGACACAATAAAAAATTCCGAGAAATTGTACGCCGCATTCCAGCGCCAGATCGACATCCGCTTTCAACGATCGGGCATGGGCGCCGACGCGGGCATGCAAATTTCTGCCGGCGATTTCCTCCACCGCATGTTGTATTTCATCAGTAACCGCGGGGTGACCGGCTTCAATAATATCCAAACCAATCTCGTTCAGCAGATCGGCAATGGCAACCTTGATATGTACATCGAAATAGACGCCTGGCGTTTGTTCGCCTTCTCTCAGGGTCGTATCGAGCAGACTGACTTTCGGTGTTACTGACCCCAATCTTCTTCCTCCTGCGGCGCTTCAGCCAGTGTGAATGGATCCACACCGGTGACTTCGAGTTCTGTGCCACAATCCGGGCATTCGATCAATTCGCCTTCCACCGTATCGCTGTCTAATTCGATAGGTGCGCTGCAGACTGGACATTCTGGCATATCTGTGCTCCTTTTATTTGCTTTAAATCCGGGTAAAAAAAAAGCCTGCTGGCTTTTGTTAAAATTCATTTAATTTAATAAATTGATAGCTATTTGTCAATACTTTTATCAGCATAATTTTTAAAACCCAGTTACAGGATGTCGCCAGCATTCGCAGAGCGCAAAGAACGTTTAGCATCCGAAAGAGCGAAATCGATCCAACCTCGATTTCAATGAGCGATCCGCTTCCAATAATCATGAAACTCGAATTGCGGGCTGTTGGTATGCGTGTGACATTTTATGCATACCGATTCTCCCACCGAATCCGGGTGCGCTTCAACGGCTGGATTGATCTTTGTGACATCGAACTGGTGGCAGGCTTCGCATTGCACGGCTGTCAATTCATCCGGAATGCCTGAATCAGGCGTAATCGCTGCGCCTTTCCAGCCGGTGGTATGGCAGGCAATACAATCCCGATTTGACTTTCGTGATTGCTGAATTGGCAAAAACGCCTGCGCGTGTTTGGAATTTTGCCACTTATCGAATTCCAAAACATGGCACTGCCGACAATAAGTGACGCCGAAGATGGGCAATCCCGTGGAGCGTTGTCCTCCCTGGTTACTCAGCATGTTGAATTCTTCAAAATAAGCCGCCGTCAGGCTATCAATCGATTCATCATCAAGGATTGTATTGTTGATGCAAATATATTCAATATTGAAATCGACCAGCCGTTTTGTACGATCCAGGTGCAGATCGAGTCGGCCCACCTGCTGCCCGTCAACGCCGGCGCTGATGACAATTGTATCATGCAGCCGTTCGAATCCGGTCTCGGGCACATAAGCCTGGTACCCCTGGACGATTACATCAATGCCCTCGACCTCTTCGGCGACGGTCATTAATTCCTGCCGGGTTACCTGAGCCAACAACACCCGGATGTCCGCCCGGGATCCGATGTTTTCAAGCGTCTTTTGCAATGCATCCAGCCAGGGCAGAATCTCAAGGCGATCATATTTGGCGGCTGGCATGTATCGAAAAATGGATTCTGAGGTGATAGCAGTAATTCCGATCCGGACATCGCCGGCTTCAACAATCCGAAATGGTTGTACCAGCAGCTTCCCGGTCGCTTTTTCAATGAGATTGGCGGAAACCAGGGCACATTTAGACCGAAGCAGCTTCGCCTCGAAAAATTCCCACCCGTCAATAAATTCCTGTTCGCTGATGGCGATCGCATCATATTTCAATGATTCGTACGCCCGGATGACAATCTCATCATTGCGCTGGCGCCCCATTGTCGAAAAAAAGCCACCGCTGTCGAGAAAAATCGATTGGGCTTGCACCTTCCGCAACGCCTTGAAGAGCGTCATGCGTTCGGGCAAACCGCCCTGGCATTCCAACGCACAGCCGCAATCGCGGAGCACACCGTTGTTTCTGGTGGTAAAAACCAGCGTAACTGTCCGCGCCAGAACAAGTTCCCCGAAACAAATTGCGATTCCCGCAAACAGGATGAATTTATGCATTGAAAACCTGGTCATTTTCGATAGTGCATTCCTCTGGTAATTAAATTCCTGTTTATGATGTTACATGCCAATATCATCAGGGTTAATGGGAAAGTTGTTATTCCCGCATCTTTTTAGCGGCGCGCCGCCCGGCGGGTATCCAGGAGGGGTTGGGGATGTAATTTTTCTCTTAACCTAACGACGTTGATTTACATGAAATTTATTTGTTTTACAATTAATCATACAATTTTTTCGCCGCTGACTGGCATTCGCTGGCTAACATTTTTGCCGAGAAAATGATTCAGTGGTTGCTTCCCGATTTATACTGCAAACGGTCATAAATTGAACATTTTTTTACTGTCATTGCGAGGCGTTTTTTGCCGAAGCAATCTTTTCAGTGCTTAA
>JAFGMA010000149.1 GCA_016927835.1 Candidatus Zhuqueibacterota bacterium
AACCCATCGGAACGCCCATGAAACATGAACGTTCTGTCAATGGCGCCGCCTTCAACGGTGATGAATCCCGCATTCTCACCTACAGTTCTGACGGCACGGCACGCCTGTGGGATATTTCTATTGATCTCAAATTTCCAGATTCGCAATTGCGGCTCATGGTCGAAGTCCGCACAGGCTACCAAATGGATGACTATGGCAACATCAAGGCTATTCCAACAACAGACTGGTATAAGAAAAAAAAGACGTATGAAGAATTTATGAAACAAGATTCAAAAAAATGAAAGGACATGCGTATGCGACGCGCCTTAATTATCGGGATTGATGCGTACCCGAATGCCAGGCTGCACGGCTGCGTGAACGACGCCCAAGCCATGGGAGAGGTATTAGCCCGGAACGCAAACGGCTCTAAAAATTTTGACTGCAAACTGCTGACCGCCGGTAAAATCGAGATTGATGAGGCTGCCTTGCGCTATCACATAAAGGAGTTATTCAGTTTTCCGGCGGATGTGGCACTGTTCTACTTTGCCGGGCATGGTCAGTTTACCACCTTTGGCGGTTATCTCGTGACCCAGGATATCAAACGCTACGACGAAGGCGTTCCAATGGATGACCTGCTGAAACTGGCAAACCGAGCCACGCGCAAACGCATCATTCAGGAGGTGGTGATCATCCTCGATTGCTGTCACAGCGGTCTTGCCGGCAATGCCGAGGAGGATGATTTCAGTTGGGCGGTGCTCAACGAGGGCGTATCCATTCTCACTGCCAGCCGCGGATCGCAAACAGCGGATGAAATAGGCGGTGGCGGCGTGTTTACCGGGATGGTCTGCGCTGCATTAGACGGCGGCGCCGCTGATGTCACCGGCAAGGTAACCGTCGCTTCGGTCTACACCTACGTCGATGAACTGCTGGGTGCATGGGAGCAGCGCCCGATGTTTAAATCACATGTATCCAGACTCATTCCCCTGCGCTATTGCGAACCTGAGGTGGATTTGCCTATTCTGCGAAAACTCAGCGACTATTTTGAAGCCGCCGACTACGAATACCCGTTGGATCCATCCTACGAACCGGATGCAAGACCGAAACATCCGGAGCATGAAGAAATATTCGCTCATTTGCAAAAATTCCGTGCCGCACATTTAGTCGTACCGGTGGGGGAAGATCACATGTATTTCGCCGCAATGAATAAAAAGTCGTGCAAGCTGACCCCGCGGGGACAATATTATTGGGACATGATTCGAAAGGGGCAATTATAATTCGTTATATCACTGGATATTACGGCATCACCGGTTAAAGAAGGGCAGTTCTAACATTGCCGGGATCCCGATCAACGGATCTCGGGAACGACGCGGACGGCAAGTAAAGGAGAGTCTTCGGATAGCCTCCTACGCGAAAAATCATCATCCGCGCAGTTAACAGGTGAAGCGGCTTCAGTTCAATTTTGCAGCCAAATGATATTTTAAGAGCGGAACATATTCTGGCAAAAAAATATCGCTGCTGTCATGTCCTGCCATTTCAGAAGCGATTGAAAGATGGATGAATATTCATATTTGGTATTGAATGTATTGCGAAGACGGATTGATAATGATATCGGCAAGCTTGCGATGTGCTGGCTTTGGGGAAGTCCAATCAAAAAAGGGGAAAAAAGAAAACCCCATAGCATGTTAATGTTATATGATCTGAATGAATGTCGCATTATTCATTTGAAAGACATTACAGTTATTTTTTTGCCCGAATGGTTTTTGATTTAATAAGCTTGATCCCCGATGCTATAATTTGCCACGCACATTCTAAGAGCACCTGTGAGCCCTCAGTAGTGCTTCCAAAATTCCAGTTTGGGAAGCACAGAGGGATTGTAAACCATGAAAAGAGCCAATAACTAAGCCATTACACTTTCTGTAAAATTTTCCTTGCTTTTTCGGAATATTATATTTAATTCTGTTCATCATATCCCTTGATAGAATCCGAAACCACTTCAGAACTTGACTTTCGTTTGATTCTAAACCTGTTTAAGAATTTATCTAAGATCGACACAAGGCAATAATTTTTTTTAGCCGCATCCTGAGAAGTTAAGCATGTGAATTACCATAATCGATACTTAATTAATCTCAAGGAGCAGAAATGTTTAGAAGCATAATTATAATAATTATGATATTCTGTTTTGGTTTGTATACAAGTTGTGCCCCAATTATTACAGATATTAACATAAAAAAAACAGAATATGACAGCATAAATAATGTGAAAGTTATTTATGTTACAACCCGAAACGGTAAACAATATGAATTTGTCCTATTTAGTTTTACTGAATCACATTTGATTGGCAAGGAATCCTTTAAAGGCGATATAACTAACACAGTTAAAATTAAATTATCAGAAATTACTTCGCTCAAAATTAAAGGCGTTCGAGATGATCAGGGAAAAATCATCACGAAAGAAGAAATTGAGAAGAATCTTACACCAAATCGACGCACCGGTTACGCTCTCCTGGGATGCGCAATTGGTAATCCAACCGGCTATCTCTTATCCTTCCCATTATGTTATATATTTCTTGGAGGAAATAAATTAGGAACGAATGAGTGTATTTTTATTGGGCTTACTTCTTGGATCGGAGGAACAGCACTGGGAAGCTATCTTGGGTACAAGGGAGCCAAGAATGCTGAGGTAAAAAAAGCTGTTAAGAAAATTGAGGAAGAAAGAGATAAAGCAATAGAAAATGCTCGATTAAATTTGTTAGACTCCCTGAAAATGAAGGATAATATAATTATTATCAGCGAACGAGTTGGAGAAGTAATCGATCAGGAAGAAAAAGCCAGATATCATCTATTCCCAGATATTAAAAGCTTCCGATCAGCAATTCTTCAAAAATCTGCTGATGATAATTATGTTTTCAAGATTACTTACATCGATGAATTAACCGGTGACGAAAAAATTAAGCAGGTGCCTCAAAAAAAAGCACAAGTTAAACAGATCAAAAAACATATAGAAAAGTTTGAATAGATTATAGTCAGAAAAAGTCATTACAACTAATATGCGGATTGTGAAACAAAATAATTGTGAAGCACAATTGCTTTTAGCAAATCTGAAAAGCCGGATGGACGACTAAAGTTTATTAATTAAAGGTTTCGAATAGACTTTTTTTGTTTGTCTTTTAAAATGAAGTTGTTATAATTCTCCTTATGGGAAGATATCTAAAAAAAATACTGGATCGTTGACCACTATCTCATTTCACCAAAACCAGCTTCTTAACCTGAAAAGCAGCCTTTCCAGCCATCCTGCAAAAATAAATTCCGCAAGGCAAATTTGTTAAATCAAGGGAGCTTTCCTTAATAGACAAAATCCAGATATGCCGGCAAATGGTTTCTTGCAAAATGTTGTGCGGCTATGATGCTATCAGCAAACTTCATATACGGCACGCAGAAATTGATTGCTTGATTGAATTGCCTGCCGTCATACCATTAAAAAAAAGAGCGAGCAACTTTCGGCAATCCTTTTTTCAAGGACGGTTTCCCGGTTTCCTCTCCGGCAATTCATTATGAAACAATATGGTTTTAAGCCGCGATAAGCTTGCTTTAGTCAAGCTTCACCCGGGATAGTTTCAATATGAAATTCTTGGTGTCAAAAACCAATTCATATAAATCGGATGAGTCCGCCTGCACTGAAAAGTGTATGACTTTTACCTCATTTTTCCGCTCAAGCCAGGTACTGATAGTCTTCAGATTTGTGTAGTACCTGTTTTGCCACAAGAACAGATGTTTCGAATCTTCAGGAGCTTAAGAAGCAAAACCAGTATGCTGAGTTTCTTCATAAAATTCAGCAGCCCCAAATGGAGGAGTTGTGGGACAATAAAGAGGACGAACCGTGGGAGAATGCGTAATGAATTATATTTTTAAGGAAGGTTTTGATGCGCTTATTGAAAAGCGGGATGGATTGAAATAGATTTAAGGCTTATTATAAGGTCCGGCTAATGGCTTGATGGTTTTGATTCTACCGGCTGGAATTTATTTGCTTTGCTACAATTTCGATTGAAACCGCGGGAAGCCGGATTCGACAAGTAGAATCTATAAATTACATCAGACAATTTTTCTTACGCTTCTTTTTTTATGAGAAAGATGAATTCAATAATTTATAGTCGTTATATTTATTAAACTCATAAGTAGCTGCTTATTTAAATTTAATGATATCACCTACGGCATCAATAGTATAAACTTTTGGAAAAAGATACTCAATAGTTAACGTAGTTGCCCAAATTCCCGCTAGATAGCCGAAAAAATTACTTGAAACGCCTCTGATTTTTGAAGTGTATAAAAAATAGCAAGGCGTGCCCAGTTGAACTAATATTATCATATAAGGCAGCGGCGCGCAATAGTGATATTTGGCGCCATATTTTGTGTTATGAAATAAAGCAAAATTTACTACGCCATCGCCTCCCTTTTTAGCAACTAGAGAATTAATTTTGTCCGAGATATCATTTTTTTCGGAAGAAATACCTATTCCAAATGGGAAATAATATCTTCGAAATTTTATCGAAAAATGATCAATTTTATCATAACCATTACGGTTTACAATTTTTAGCCGATTATTATGGATGTATTCAGTCATTGAGACGGGATAAACCAAATTATTAGCCACCAATTTGCTTTTAAATTTGATAGAATAGCAATTCAATAAAGAAATTGAGTGGAATAACAGCAGCATCATAAAAAATTTAAAAAGAGATTTCATTGGACTTTTTTCCTTTTTTTATGAAGAATACAATATCCGTTCATAGTAGCTTCGTAATATGCTGGTCCCTCTGCAAGTATTGATACATCCATTCTACAATTTAAAACGGGCAATATGACAAAGCCTTCTTTCGTTGCGTTTTTTAAAATGGTATCAATTTCGAATTCATACTCTGATCTCGTTCCGCTATGCAATACTGACTTTGTATGTACAATCGTGCCTCCTCTTGGCTCATAGAAATTTTCGGTAAATGAAGAGCTTCCAGGAGCCAGGGCATCATAGGCTTCTAATTTCCTTATCTTACGTTTTTTGGATATCGCTTCAATCGTCAATCCTCTCGTCATTGTCCTTCCGAAATAGACGGGTTGTTTTAATCGTATCCCACTTAAATCGATAATATTGTATGAAATAGAAGAACAATTTATTGATAAAATTATTGAGATGCATAATATAGAATAAAATTGAATTCTATTCATTTTTATTTTCGCTCCTTAATTAAATACGTCTTATTCCAGAAGTCGCTTCCGGATTTTATATGAGTAGCTTCAGTGAAAATTCATGATTCTTAATAAACATCAGAATAATCACGGATGAAAATTCCCGGACAAACTGTGTAGTATTTGAATTCGTTATTTGCATCTCTTAAAAATGCAATATTAATCGAAAGCCATTTCCAAAAAATAAAGCTAAGCTTTGATAGATAATACTTCTGCTTTTCGTGCCTGAAGCTTTTCAGCACATCATGATTAACCGCAAACGCAAAATTCTCTGTTAATGTAATATCAATCCATCCCCCGAATCCATAAAGCAAATCATTCGGATTCAGTGGCTCATCAATATAATTGATACTTGCGCCTCCTCCCACATATACTCCTGATAAATTTCTTCGATTTCCCGAATGGTAACCTGAATGGCCTAAGCCCAGCGCTAATTTGACTGATGAATATAAAAACTCTTCATTCTTATTCCCCATCACACCCAGCCATTTTTCTTCGGACCAGTCTATTGAGGTAACAAATGCTGATGAGTTACTGCAGTTTTGGATTTCCAAAAATAACGAACCTCCAAGGCACATTTCTTCACTCTTGTCTTTTGAGTTTATGAGATTAAATGCTGGAATAATGCCAAAAGGCAAGGTCTTTTTCTTTTTGTTTTGTTGTGAGTATGCGGGAAAATCAAATAAATGATTTTGACATACAAAAATAAGCAAAATATAGAAAAGTCCATATTTTTTGTTTAATATTTTATGAATTTCCATTGCTTTTCTCATTATAATTTGGAATTAAGCCGATTATCATGATGATACCTATAGCAAGCTTGTATATAAATCGGCAATGTATTACACCATCACTCTCCCTCACAATAAAGCTGGAGAATTTCAGAATCAGTTAATGCGCGATTATAGATTCTTATGTCATCTATTTTACCCGAAAAGTATCGCATTTGCGGTTCACCGGAAGGTCGAATGCAGCCGATAATCATATCCTGATCTGTATGCTCAATCAGACTTGTTGTTGGTTTAGTATTGAGCAGCATACCATTCAAATAAAGTTTAAATGTTCCCGGATATTCCCACGTTACTGCAACGTGATACCATTTATTGGCATCGGGCTTAAAATTCGTCCCTGATTCATCAAAATTAAGCCCGCCAATGCATGATTTCAATCCATAGCCTGATACACCGGCAGAATAATCGAAACAAATCATATATTCATAACTCGGCGAATTATTGTCGCATTTGCCAATAATATATCTTCCCAGAACACTGGATGAAGTCGAATTAAACCAGGCTGAAATCGTAATCGCATTTGATAATTGCAGGCTACTTTGATGACCGCAATTAATCAAATCATTTATTCCGTCGAAACTGAATGCCTTATTGCTATTGCCGAATCTGTCCGAAGATAATGCTGCCCCGCTTACAGCGCCGTGATTTGCATTCCCGCTTTCATCCTTTGCATTTCCGTTGAAGGGATAATGGGCAACCAAACCTTCCGCAGGGATTGAACCTGTTTTGATAAGCTGAATATTTGCCATTATCGTGCTGCCTGGCTGAATAGTTATGGTTACGCTGCCATTATGATAACCTGTTTTTGAAGCTGAAACGATGTAATTGCCCGGGCTGACATTTTCAATCTCATACTTGCCGGATGCATCCGAAGTGACGCTATTCGTGGCAGGCTGGGTGGCGATGGATGCGCCAGAAATCGGATTGCCGCTTGAGGCATCGGTAACTCGACCTTTGATTATGCCATTTGGATTCGTCCCGGTAATGAAATAATCGACCTGATTGCTTTGTATTAAAACGTCTGTATTTATGAGAATCGGCAAGGGAATTACAGGAGTAACGGCAGGAATATAAATCGGAACAAACACGCTTAATTTTCCGGATTCAGCGTTTTCAGGAACTTGAGCTATTATTTTCTCGTTTTCCCAGCGCTTGCTATCAAGCGCTTTTACGTTATTGAAAAGAACGTAGTTCTTTCCCTGAAAAACGCCCCCCGGACCGAATGCATTCCCCGATATGGTGAGTTCATCGCCCGCCTTTACATTTTCTGGTTCAATATTCGCAATTGCCGGGCTTGACCAGATATGCCATTTTAGCTTCCAAAATGAAGAATCACTATAGTCGATAAGAGTCTTATCAAAAATGCGAAGATAAATGCCCCCGCCTCCTTCAAAGCCGACATTTAATTTTGCAGAAGGTTTTCGAAATAGATCATAGTCAAATTCGGCAAAAGGCTTTAAGTCTATTGAGGGACCTGCAACGCCATATAAAAATAAATCGGACTGATTTTCAGGATAGATTTTAATGGCAAAACCGCCGGAAGGTTCAGCCCATTCAAATGACGGCTCAAACACGGGTTCAAGGTAGGGGCGAGGCTCAGAATCCACATAATGGATGCCTCCGCTCAATCCGGTTTCAAAAGATATCGAGCTGCTAATTCCTACTGATAGCTCAGCATTTAAGCCGATATAAAAGCGAGATTCAGGCGTTATCACAATCGGAAACGGGACGCCAAGGGGCGTGGGAACTAAAATAATAATGGGATTGAATTGTATTCTGCTCAGGAGGAATTTTCTTTTGATACCTGGAATCTCGCCGTTAGCACTATATTCAATTTGAGGACTTATTGCACCCTTTATTCCCCATTTGAATTCCTTTAATCCGCTTTCGTCTATGTCCAAATAGAATTCAAAATCGGCAGTAAAAGAAACCTGCCCCGATAATTCAATATATGGATTGGCGTCCTTGCCGGGAAACCGTATTTCTGCAAATTTGAAAGTAAATTCAATTTTCTCCGGCATCCGCAAGGATTTTTTCAAAGCGGGCATGCTTACGCCGTCGGCAAGCCAGATATTCTTGATCATATCTTCGGTTGCGGCTTTTTTATAATCGATTTTGCACTTTTCCAGCGCATCGGTTAATGCTGCTTGTTCTAATTCGAGTTTTAACTGTTCGGGCAGGTATTCTATTTTTGTTATTTTTTTTAATAAACCGCTGCCTGAATCGCTTACGATTATGTCATTTGCTTTTAGATTTTCAATAGCCTGACTGCCCCGCTTGAAAATAATCGTTGTACTGTCGATTGCGATTAGATTCTTGCCCACATCTTCTTTTAGAATTATTTTTGTATTCGGATATGTGATGGCTTCCGATTGTGGTTCTTGTATCGGAGTATAAAAATATTCATTTTTGTCTGAGCAATGAAGCATCAATATCAAGCATAGCATTAAAATAATCGGTCTTTTCATATTTTTATCGCATTTGTAAAATGGTTTTTTGATATAATTGCCAATTTTGAAGGAGGCATCAAATTTAGTTTTTGCCCTCCTCACTGCTTTAAAAAAATTTCTTATGAGACGGAAAATACCGGCATTAAAAATTTATATGATAGCCTAAACCACATGAGAGGATTATTCCGCTAAAGTCCAAGCTGTAATTTGCCACATGCTCATCACGGCTATTTATATCCATGACTTTAGCTGATTGGTATCCGGTCTCAATATAGCCATCAATCTTGTTTAACAAAGGAAAAGAAAATCCTATTTTCATCCTGGCAGCAAAATTTTCCCCAGTGAAATATTCTGATATGCTTTGCGGATTCTTAAGCTCTTCCTTCGCTTGTATAAGGCCCAACTCACCGTTTAAATAAATGCCTAGGTATGATTTTCGAATCAGGCAGAATTTTATGCTGGCGTGCGGAAACAGGTATGATAGAGTATCTTCACCTTTGTCCGTCACTGGATTATCAATTAGCCTGATTGGGGGACGGAAAAAATACTCATAACCTAAACCGATATTCATGTAGCGATTGAGTTTAATTCCGATTCCTCCGCTTATTGGATAGCCGTATGTATCTGGATGTTTTCCGGTTTTCGATGCAAAGCGATCTTTCCAATCATTTAATGAAGCATTCAGAAGGCCTATAGATGGCAATTTTAAGTAAATAAAGCTATTAGATGGTTTCTGTGAATTTAGAATTTTATAGGATGTGGGAATAAAACCGTAGGTGGTGAAGGGAATCGAATAAATTTGCAGTTCAGATCTAATGCCCCTCTGTATTTTAGTTATGCTGGCTTCTTTTCGCTTAAAAGCCTTACGGCGCGTCGCATAGAGAACGTATCCTTTCAGTATTCCGAGTATTTTGCACTTCGCGCGTTTGCCATTCGTAAAATAAAGCATGTCTGAAGTGGTGAATGTGTAGCTTAAAATCAGTGACTTCTCGATGGCGATTATTTTTTTCGAAGTCGCAAACTTAACTGATTTTTTGTTGGCGCTTAAAATTCTGCCCTGATAGGAGCCTTTTCGGGTAACAACCATATCCGCATGAAGGCTTGAATTAATAGCAAAGCCTAATAAAATTATGAAAATCGCTTTCATCGTTACCTAAAATAAAAATTTGGCGTTCTTTTTCAGGCGAAAATTCAGCAATATGATACTTGCATGCTGAGAATCTTGCGTAATATTTAGTCCGTTATATTGAAGCTACAACGGTTTCGACTTTGCTAACGATTTTGGGTTGTTTGTCACTGGTGGAGAAGTGAGGACGTAACAGATTTAACCACATCCATCTCACGGTATTTGATAATTCCCAATATATTTCATCAATTGTTTTAAGCGTATTTCCTGACAATTGCCCATGCCATTTAATGAGGAAATATAAAATATCTGCCAAACACAGTATTCCGATCCAAATTTAGATAATATACTGTTTGACTTTGTTGAAACGTTCTTCTTTCTGGCAGCTGAACGACAAACTGCCAGCAGGAACCAAGTTGCTCTTGCATTCCGATTATTTTTGCTTTGGAGCGGTAATTGCATAGCTGCTTCCTTCAATTGCTTTAAATAGTGCTTGTCTGAAAACCTCCGCAGGTTCTTTCAATGCACTAAATATAGGTATCGAAAATCAGCACTATACTGCATATTGACTTTATCGGCTTTATGAAACCTGAGGGAGGTTATTTTCAGACCACCTTCAGTTTAGAATTCAGCAAAACAAAGCTAAAACCAGCTCATCCTTCGACTCCGCCCACCGTGAAGTTAAAGCTTCAGCCTGAGCGGAGTCGAAAGCTTTCCGTTTTCTCGTTTCCTGTCTCCGGCCGGGAAGCGCATCTTGAGGCTCTGCCTCAAGAAAATTAAAATTCAGTAGTGGGGCAAAGCCGCAACTTCGCACTCCCAGCGCGAGAGAAAGGCTACTTGATCCTATTTGATCAAAACGCATTTCTTTATATCAGTAAATTTACCCGCCTGAATGTGATAAAAATAAATGCCGCTCGCCTCATCGCTGGCATCGAATGCAACAGTGTACGTTCCGGCATCAAATTTTTTGTTCACCACGGTCGAGACTTCCCTGCCCAATGAATCAAAAATTCGTAGCACCACATTTTCCGGCTCCGGCAGCGAAAATGATATGGTCGTGATCGCATTGAAGGGATTCGGATGGTTCTGGTAGAGCCGGAAATCCTCCGGTATTCCGTATTGATTTAGTTGACTGACATCCGTATTGGAGAGATTTGCCACCAGATTTGTCAATACTGACAAGCCATTAGTCTGATACACCACGGGCTGCCCGGTTTGAAACGCCACAGATGCAGGATATTCCAGGGCTGCTGCTTTCTTCCAGACCCGGAACCGCAGCGTGTCACCGGCAACAAAGCCGTCCACTGCCGGCGTTTGATCATTGTCGCCCCATACGGTTATTGCCTCGTTCGTGCCTTCCCAGATCGCGGCGCCGCAGCATAGACCATTGCTGGTAAAAACTCCGATTTCATCGCCTTGCTGCAGCCCGGATTCATCAGAATAGCGGGGATTGCAGTCAATCGGCACCACCACCGTCGCATTCTGCCCGGTTAATGGGGTATAGCTAAAATGCTCGGTGGGCGCATTCGCTTTAGCCACCGTGGCTTTGGACAGCAGCGTCGCCGGATACGTCAGTGTGCCCGCCGCACTCAAATACACCTGATACCCCTGTCCCGGTTGCATTTGCCCGATATCATTAATTCCGTAAGCCGGGATATAGGTCTGACCCAAATTATTCTTGGCAATCACCAGCTTGCTGCTGATGCTGGACAGTGCAGTTGTTATGTTGACGGGGACAGCCGGGAGATAGCTGATAATGCTCCAGCCACTCGGCAGAGATATCGGCGTGGTCGGTTCGACCGGCGCGCCGCATACGTTAAGTGCGGCAGCATCCGTGACATACGCCTGATAGCCATTATCGAATTGCATGTTGCCGATGTCATTGATCCCATACGCCGGGATATAGGTTTTGCCACTGCTGCTTTTGACGATCACCAGTTTGCTGACAATAGGCGCCATCACAGCCGCTATATTCGGATCCACCGGCGTAACATTTATGGAGATCATATTCCAGCCTTTTGCGAATTCCAATGCCCTGCAAGCCATCCCGGTCACGTCGAATTTGCTCAATATCATGAGCGCATCTTTGGTATATTTTCCCGTTCCCTGAGAATATGCCACCGTCACAAATTCCCACTCTTTGGTCGATGCGGAACGATACACACGGTACTTCAGCTCTTCATTGGTCTTGAAGCCATCAACCTGGGTGGTCTGATCGTCATCGCCCCAGGCGGTAATCGAAATATTCGCTCCCGCCCACTGTTTCCAGCCGCAGCATAATCCGGCTGGCGTGAATACGCCGATATAATCCCCGTTTTGTAAAGGTACGCCATCGATGTTGGGATTTGCGGAGGTAGGCAGAACCACAGAGGCGCTGTTGCCCGTGCTCGATTTAAAATTCCAATTCGCTGGCAACGCAGCTTGTTTTGAGATATTCACGGTCACATTTTGATTTCCGCCATTGGAAGTGACTGCCAGCGTTCCCGTATCGCTATTACCGGATAATGCCCCACGGTCAACCGATACCGAAATAGTCGCGCTATTTGTGCCAGTTTTCGGGGAGATTGTGGTGATCCAGGCTTTATCAGGACTTTCAGCAACGGTCCAGGTCAGTGAACCGCCGCCGTTATTGGCAATTTGAAAAGTGAGCGTGGTTGCTGCAATCCCGAAATCCAGTGTGGTGGGATTCACGCTTAATACCGGCACAGCAACGCCCTGCCCGCTTAACGCAATAACCAGTGGATTTTCATCCGGATCATTGCTCGAGATACTCAATGATGCGCTCTTGCTGCCGGCGCCTGTCGGGGCAAACCGTATTGTGAGATTGCGACTACCGGCTGGAGCCAGTGTAAATGAACCGCCGCCGCTCTGAATGCTGAACTCCGACTGATTCGCGCCGCCCAGGGTGGTCGCGGTCACGTTGAGCTCAGCCGCTCCGGTGTTGGAAACAACAAACGTTTTATCACTGTAATTCCCGACACTCATCGATCCATAATTCCAGGATGTCGGATTCACATTGATGTCCGGCACTGACGTGATCATCGTCGACAGCGGGCGACGCCAAATCCCCCCATCATTCGTTCCGGCAAAAAGATCTGTTCCGCAGACGGTGAGCGATCGAATATATAAATTTGTCAAGCCGTCATTGATCCCTGTCCAGCTTGTGCCATTATTCGGGGTAAGGAACACACCGTCGCCCCATGTTGCCGCAAAAAGGTTGGTGGTGCTGACAGTCAGAAACGGCACGTGAAGCGTCGTCAACCCGGTATTGACCGCTGACCAGAGACCGCCGTTATTAATCGAAAGAAACACGCCGCCGGCTGACGTTCCGGTAAACAGCTTTTCATTACTGCCGACAGGAATTCCGGCGAGGGATATCGCGGATGTACTGGTCAGTCCCGAGTTGATAGCGGTCCAGCTTGTGCCATTGTTCGTAGAGAGGAACAGACCGCTAATGGTTCCGGCGTAGAAATTCGATCCGCCGATGTAAATCGCGCGAATGTGGGTTTCTGTCAGACCTGTATTAATGGCGGTCCAGCTTGTGCCATTATTGGTTGAACGGAACACGCCGCCGCCCCAGGTGCCAGCCAGAAGATTTGTCCCGCTGGAGTAAAGCATCGCGACAGCCAGATCGGTCAAACCTGCATTGACTGCGGTCCAGCTTGTGCCGTTATTGGTTGAAAGGAAAACACCGCCGCCCCAGGTTCCGGCGAAGATATTGGTTCCGCTCGCGCAGAGCGCCCGGATGGTCGTATTGGTTATTCCGGTATTCACCTGGTTCCAGGTGACTCCATTGTTGGTAGAAAGAAATACGCCGCCAGCCTCGGTTCCTGCAAAGAGATTGGTTCCGCTGACAGTGAAGCAGTTGATCGTACCGAAACTGGGATCGTTCGTCAGAATCCACTCGCTGATTGCTCCTCCGGAAAAGGACATCACAGCGAACTCGGAAAAATGAGTGACGATTCCACAGATGATATTTGTGCTGGTATTGATCGAGCTCGTAATATTTTTCCATTGTCCCGGCGGTGTCTCATAGACGCGTAAATTTAGCGCAGCTTCCTGTTGCGCTGTCATGCCGGCGTCGTTGTACTGGATACAAATTTTGACTTTGCCCGAATAGGTTGCTGTTGTTGTAATTGAATAATACACTGGCGAACTCGACGGCACAACCGTAAATCCATTCGGAGGCGGCGTTCCGTTGCTCGATGTCGTCATCGAGGTATTGCCGGCGCCGGTTACATTATCAAATGTTACATTGACCCCACTACCGAGATTGACCTGTACATTGGTTCCGGGATTGGTGTTATTCGTTGTTCCTCCGGTGGCGTTGACATTATCAATTCTCCAACTGCCACGGTACCAGCATTCCGCCATTACATCGCCCGGTCCTGTGATGCGGATACGGATTTTTTTCACCTTGTATCTCGGATCGGTCAGCCAGGATGGCTGCCAGGTAAATTGATAAAGCCGGTCTTTGTTGGTGATATCGTGGAACACAAAATTGGTGCCGTCATGTTCAGCAAACAATTTTTCCTTGTTGGCATCGCCGGTATCAATGACTTTGATTTGCAACTGGACAAAGAAAATGTTTGCAAAGTCGCCCCAACAGGGAGAGTATAATGTCCGTCTGACATTCACACTATAGCCGCTGATACCCTGCCAACTCGAATTTGCGGACACATCCGGGGATTCGAGATATATGTCATTTTGATCCGATCTGCCGATGAGGAGCGAACCGGAATAGGCTGACAATTCGTTATCACTATTCATCAGCGTATAACCAATGACCGGCGTAAATTTCGTCTGGCTCGACGTTACATACATCTGATCGAGCGTCCATCCCTGGGTTGTGCCGTCATTGAAACTAAAAGAACCGGCTGCCCAGGAATTTGAACATAAGAGAGCCATCAACAGAACTGTTATGTTCATCCGTTTTGCCAATGACCTTGGGTTCATCGCATTACTCCTTCTAATAAGTTTAAAGACAAAAACGTATACAGCTTATGTTTGCGCTCCTGTGAATGCAATATTTCCTCGCTTGAAACCCAGAACTGATTTATTTCACAGCTTTCCATGCTCACAAAAACACTATGAGAATGAATAGGATTGCGCTTTAAGAATGGAATTGGATTAAGGTAAGAATGGATTCAGCTTTTGAAGGCGTGTTACCTCTTGGTATTACCGGTTGGGAGTAAGATTGTTGACTCGTGCAAATTTAACATCTGAAGGAACAGAACGAACCAGGGAAAGAGGCATAATACGAGTCACAAAGCTTTTTGGAACGATGATGTTCGTGGTGGTTTAGATTATCAGCTTTGCGAGAATGAATATATATTAGCCGAATGTCAAAGTCAAGATATATTTATGGGTGAAGGTGAAACCTGAATTGCGGGTGGGAATCTGCAGGTTTTGAAGCTGCGGGAGGCTGTCTAAACATACTCGAAATTAGAGTTTCTCGGAAAATGAATTCCCAAGTCAAATGAAGGAACAGGAATAAACGTGAAAAAAGAGTCCGGGGAATTTATCTCACCAACGCCAGCTTGATCATCTTCACATAATTCTGTCCTGAGCTGGTCGAAGGATCCCATGCCTCAATGCGGCAGAAGTACACGCCGGCTGCCACTGGCGCATTCCGTTCGTCTGTTCCATCCCAAGTAGTTTGAAAATGACCTGCCTCTTGTTTAGTATCCACCAGAGTTCGGACGTGCCGACCGAGAATATCATAAATTGCCAGACGAACTTGAGAAGCGACTGGCAATTCGTATTTTATGGTAGTGGTTGGATTGAATGGATTGGGATAGTTATGTTTAAGGCAAAAATTCTCTGGGAAAATATGAGGTGTGTGCTTAATAAATACCGGGGTTCCGGTTTGGTCATATTTAATCGTTGTATATATGCTCGTGGCACCATTAAGCATATCTTGGAATGCAAATTCACTATCGTCCCAGTAAGAACTAGAGCCTGTTACATAGACATAACCAGAATTATCAACAGCTATTTCGACTGGTATATTGGAACTATTTTCAGGACCTTTGTATCGGGCGAGCAATTGCTCAACTCCTTCGGAATTATATTTAACAGTAGCATAATCCTGAGAATTACTGGTTCTGTAACTTTCTCCGGCAGCATAAAGATTGCTATTGCCATCAACAGCTAAAGCAATTGGGCGATCTTTCTTATCCGATGGTCCATTGTATCGGGCGATCCACTGCTCGATACCTTCGGGATTGTACTTGATAGTTATGTAATCTGTGTAATTCGAACTGCCCCCACTGCTTCCAGCCACATAGATGTTGCCCATACTATCGGTAGCGATATCAACTGCGTTAGCCCACTTATCTCCCGACTCCTCATATCGAGCAATCCATTTTTCTACTTCCGCCGAATTGTACTTGACAGTAGAATATTCAGCTTGTTTATCGCTAATATAACTTGCTCCGGTTACCAGGATATTACCTGTACCATCTATAACAAAGGCTACAGCTTCATCTTTTTGGTCAGCAGGTCCATCATATTTGGCAATCCAATCCTCTGAGCCTGATGCATCCACAGCAATATCTGTTGCGCGATCTTCCTCATTTCCGACTCCTTCATAATGACTAATCCATTGCCCAGCACATATTTTTCCCCTTGACATTTCTTCTAATTTTTAGTATTATCATGCATAACATAAGGAGGTGGGATACAATAAGTTACCCATTTAAATGCCTTAATCTGCTATTTATCAAAATTATTTTTAAGCAAAATGTCCAGGTTATTTTATCCCACCTCCTAAATAATAATAATGTCATATTCGTTCCTGATTTATCGAAAGATGGTTCCATGATGAAGTTGTTATGCTCCGGTTTGTTTCGCTTGCTGGTACCAACGATTTTCATTTTATTCAGTTCTCGCCTTCAGGCAGAAGAAAATTTCATTCTCAATGAAAAAACACGCAATTACGATCAACTGCATTTGAAATTGAAATTGGCATTCGATTTCCGGCATGCCAGCGTTTCCGGCACCGAATGGCTGCAATTCAAGCCATGTGCCGACCGCTTCGATGAATTGCGCCTGCATTCCCAATCCACCAAGATTAAATCCATCAGATTAGAAGGCAAATCGCTCTCGCACAGGCATTCGGGCGATGTGCTGTTTATCAAGCTGGACAGGAAATACAAAAAAAACCAGGTGCTGGAAATTGAAATCAATTATGCGGCAAAGCCGGTTGACGGGTTGTATTTTTTTTCGCCCACCACGGAAAATCCGGAAATCCCGTTTCAGATCTGGAGTCAGGGGCAGGGCTACAGGAATCATCACTGGTTTCCGTGTTACGATCTGTCGGATGACCGGTTCACCTCAGAAATCATTGCCAGCGTGCCCGACTCGATGATGGTCATTTCCAACGGCACGCTGATCGATGTTAAGGAAAATACAAAAACGAGACAAAAAACATTTCATTATAAAATAGACCATGAACATGTCAGCTATTTAATTTCAATCGTGGTTGGCGATTTTGTTCGGATAAACGATAGCATCAGGGGCATCGATGTAAATTATTTTGTGCCCAAAAAGGAAGTCGACGCCGGCATCCGGGCATTTGCTCGCACCCCGGAGATGATCGATATTCTATCGGATTATTTCGTTCCGTATCCGTTTGAAAAATACGACCAGACGCCGGTCTGGGATTTCCTGTACGGGGGCATGGAAAACATCACCGCTACCACGCTAAATCGGCGCTGCCTTCACACCGGGGCGGCACAACCCAATTATTCCCCGGATTATCTGATCTCACACGAATTGGCGCACCAGTGGTTCGGCAATTTAATCACCTGCCGCAGTGGTCACCATTCCTGGTTGAATGAGGGTTTCGCCACTTATGGTACCGATATTTTTATTGAAAAATTTCACGGAAACGATGCCTTCCAAATCGCGCGACTTGAGAATGATCGCAGCTACTTTGAATCGCTCGAATCTTTTCCGCTTGCAGATAGCAAACCCTGCACTGAAACCGGCATTCCCGTTGAGATGGAAGGGCGAAAAGCATATTACCGGGGATCAGCCATTTTGCACATGCTGCGTTTTGTATTAGGGGATGCACGCTTCCAACATGCCATGCGGTATTATCTCGAAAAATATCAATACCAGAGCATTGTAACCGAACAATTTGTTAGCGCTATCGAAGAATCGCTGGATGAAGATTTATCCTGGTTCTTCGACCAGTGGATTTATGGTGGCGGATTTCCGGTATTTGAAATAAATTGGCAATGGGATGCCAGCCGAAAGCAAACCGTTCTGCATGTCAACCAGGTTCAAGAGAAATTACCGGTGGTTGGTATATTCAAAATGCCGGTGATCATCGAGATCACCTCCGGAAAAGAGAAAATTATTCGCAAAGGTTGGCTTACGAAAGAGGCGCAGCAATTTCGTTTTCATTGCCCTGAAAAGCCATCGATGGTTCGTTTTGACAAGGGATATCATCTGCTAAAGCAATTAATTTTCCGAAAATCATTTGACGAGTGGGCATATCAATTAATGGCGGATTCGGATCCCACGGGTCGAATCTTTGCGGCTGAAACGCTGGCTGTGTTCGGGGAGCAAGCCATCCCTGTGCTGGAGCGATCATTCAGAACCGAGAGTGAGGTTGCGGTGCGCAAAACCGTGATCGCCAGCCTGGGGAAAATTGGCGGCGATGATTCTTTTCGGCTTAACCTGCTTGCCTTGAGAGATGCGGATGCGCGCGTTCGGGTGGAGGCAGCAAATAACCTGGCGAATTTTCCATCCGAAACGGTTTCGAACCTGCTGATCGAAATAATCGATGGGGAGAAAAACGATTATGTCCGGGCGGCTGCAACCGAAGCGCTGGGACGCGTGAAGGCACCCGGGGCATTTCAAATTCTGGAAAAACTGCTCAGCGTTGATTCGCATCGAAACATTATTCGCAGGGGAGCGCTAAAGGGATTGGCAGCGTTGAATACGCCGGCTGCGCTTCCGTTGGCAAAAGAATACGTCAAATACAAGCATTCTTATGGCGGCATGCATCTATTGGAAAATGAAGCACTTACTCTGGCGCTGCAATTTTCCGATACACATCGCGATAGTGTGATGGTGATATTGGAGACGGCATTGAAAAATCCATACCACCGGTTCCGAAGCCGGGTTGCCCAGACACTGGCAGATATGAATGCAGTCGAGTTGCTGCCGGCATTAATTGAAATCCGCAAAACCGAACGGCGGCAAATTGTAATCCCCTCGCTGGATTATGCGATACACAAGCTATCGCATTTGAATTCGAAAACACAGCGCTATCCGGCACTGGTTGAATAGTGCTATGGTGCGGATGTAAATCTGATTTGTAACTTACGGGTAAAATTAGTTGAGGAAAAAATGGCACAGAAAGTATCTGATCGATTAGAATTTTTCAGGGAATTATGGCTTTTCATGCGCGAGCGAAAAAAATTCTGGCTGGCGCCGATTTTACTGGTTTTATTGCTGCTCGCACTGGTTATTGTATTGATCGAAGGAACCGCATTGGCACCCTTTATTTATACCTTGTTTTAGGAGGTGCAAACTGATAATTTCGGAACCAATAACACAAAGCTTTAATAAGCAATATCGATGTTCTGGTGTGATCTTTTAACCCATCCCCCAATCCCTTCCCTTAAAACAAGGGAAGGGGAGAAAATCTGGCAGCAAGTTCCCCTTCCCTATTGTTTAGGGAAGGGGCAGGGGTGGTGCGGCATGCCGATGGGTAAGAACAAAGCACGCCGAAATCACAGCAATTTTCAAATCAA
>JAFGMA010000150.1 GCA_016927835.1 Candidatus Zhuqueibacterota bacterium
CTTCAAAGGGGGAATTGATAAAAGTCCCCCTTTGAAGGGGGATTTAGGGGGATGTAAGGCTTTTTAAATGACCCGGTGAACTATTACGCAGAGTTTAATACCTTCTTCCATACACATCACCACTCATCCCGAATGCCATAACCATTGGATCCAATTGCGGTAGCAATTGGCTTTTTGCTTCAATTCTATCCCGGAATCTGGATCAGTTTTGCAAAACTAGAATTTTACCTTATTTCAGCAATTAATCCCGCGCTACACTTCGGAAAGCAGTGAAGTGCTCAAAATTTTTAAAATAACCAAAAATCAATAAGTCAATCAATATGTATATGTTAGCCTAAGCGTATATCAACAATTCAGGCGGAGTCCTGAGTTCTATAATGATTTGCTACAATATGCAGTAGTATTTACAACCCATATAAAGGATTTATGCCAAGGGGGCAATTTCCATGAAAAAGTCTGACCAGAAACTCGTCGTTATCTACTTCCTCACAGATCTTATTTTACTCAATTTTTCAATTTTTTTAGCTCTCTTTCTCAAATATGGCTTCTCTTCTGTTGCCGAAAGACATCGAATTGTTTTTATTCTCTATAACATTATCTGGTTGCTGGTGGTGTTTTTTGCCAATAACCGAATCATGTACTGGCGCAATAAACCCGGCTCGAGGGTCTCTATCCAAATCAGGAGTTTTATCCTGTTCGTCGGCATTGTTTCGTTTATCCTGATCTCTTTGAAAGCGCTCTATGCCTCGCGGCTCGTTTTGTACGGATCGATCGGATTATTTTTTATGTTCAGAATGATCATTGGCTATATCGTTTTCAGAATCATCGCGATCTTCAGGCGACAGGGTCAAAATATCCGCCGGCTGTTGATCCTCGGCGCCGGAAAACTGGGTAAACAACTTCACGATTTCGTGGGCGATAATCAGGACCTGGGATATCAAATTGTCGGCTTTCTGGATGACGCGGGTTCCCGGGCGCTTCTGGGCGATCAGGTCATCGGCGACATCGAAAGCCTTGACCGGATCCTGCAAACACGTGACGTCGATGAAATTATTATCGCATTGCCCCTCAACCGGGAGGCGAAAATCAGGCAGGCGCTGGAACGGGCGGATTATTACGGCGTTCGCATTCGTCTCATCCCGGATTATTGCCGCATCCTGGATCGAACGTATGCCAACGGAAGCTTCGGAGATTTGCCCACCATCAATGTACGGGAGGTTCCCCTGGATGATATTGTCAACGCGGGATTGAAGCGCATTTTCGACGTGGCGTTCTCATTGATGGTGCTGATCCTGCTGGCGCCGGTATACCTCGTCATCGTTGCGATGGTCTATTTCGAAGATCGGGGACCGGTATTTTACACGCCGATTCGCATCGGTAAAAATGGCATCCGATTCCGCTTGTTTAAATTCCGAACGATGTCGCAAAATGATGATAGTGAAAATGGCAGTCGTTCAACAGTACTCAACGATCCGCGGGTGACCAGAATCGGGCGGGTGCTGCGAAAATACAGTCTCGATGAGCTGCCACAATTCTTGAACGTGCTCAAAGGCGATATGAGTATTGTCGGACCGCGCCCGCACCGTGTCTGGCTGAATGAGGATATGCAGCACGATATCGCCGGCTACATGACGCGACACTACCTTTTGCCGGGCATCACCGGCTGGGCGCAGGTGAATGGCTGGCGCGGTCCCACCGACAGCCAGACCAAAAAAGTGGAGCGCACCAGGCACGATCTCTGGTACATGGAAAACTGGTCGCTGCTGCTCGATATAAAAATCATTATGCAGACGGTGTTTAGTAAAAAGGTGCATGAAAATGCGTTTTGAGGGTTGATGGCGGAGAATAAAGAAAATTTAAGTTGAATAGAATCAATTTAAAAATACTCAATGAAATTTTTCACACCCGGGGCATATTATTTTAGAAGCTCTTCATTGCAACTCGCTATTTCCTTTGCAACCATTTATTTTAGCCCCGGATTTGCACGGATGAAACACCGATTCTCCGTATAGCTTTTATCTGTGTTTAATCAGTTCAAATCCGAAGCCAATGATTTATGTTTATATTGAGTTACTTACCTTTTAAGGGTTTTATATCTATACGCAGATGTAGGGCATTAATAAGTAAATATTCCCGTGGAAAGAGAGATGGGAGTACGATTCAACGGTTTATTTCTACAGAATATAATGTCAATCTTGATGCTATGCATAATTAGGAGAAAATATTAAAATGCAGTCAGACCACTTGAATAATTTATCTATCGATGTGATAGATACGCTAACCTCCCTGCATTTCGACAAGGAACCCATTGATGAATTGAAGCGCCTTCAAAATACCCCAAGCCAGAATATTAACCTAGCACGTCTAAGGTGTATATTAGAAAAAATATTTAAAGGTGTTGCAACATATGCTCATCAATTTGAAGGTGTGGAATTCAAAGGCTCTTGGGCATGCTTTGGGAGCATAAGAGACTTCCTCAGATCTACCAGTTGGCTCACTGAATCAGAAAGCCGATTTGTTGCTTCATATTATGCTCTGCTATCAGATGCTGGCTCTCATGGTCGGCAATCATATATGGACGTCGACAATGCTACATATTCGTGTTGGTTTATCATTGATCTCCTCGTCTATCGAATGAGAAATCCTAAAAAGAAGCGACGAACTGTTAGCGTAAGAAGCTGTGTTGACGACTACAAGCTGGCAAGGCAGTTTGTATGGGGATTAAGAAAAAATAAATGGAAGGGGAGAGCATTTGAGGTGGACTTCGATCGAAATCTTATGCAAATGACGAGGGAATTATTGCAAAAGCCCGATACCAATCTGCTTTTCAATTTGCTAGAGAATGTTCATGCATTGCCGAAGCTTCGGAATAGGGCAGCCTCTTTATTGCTCAACAATAAGGTATTGAACGACAGAAAATATAAAGCGACTGTGATTCGACGTATGCGCGATTATTATAATCAAAACAGAGACAAAGCGCCCTGGCAAGTTTTACGAGCTGTAGCTCTTGCATTATCTAACCGCGCCAATGAAGCAGAATGCATTCTTCACTATATAAATAAGATTAAAGGAAATTTAGAATTAACCGAAGAAAACCTGCGGATTTCAGAGAGTTACTATACATCAAAGAATGATGCGGTCTTTTATTATATTAATAAACTAAATGACATAGAAATACCTACCGCTGGTTGCGTTTGGGAGATATTTTACATTGCGAATCGAGCTTCGCGAGGAGATAGAAAGGTATGCAACGCAATCAAAGAATGTAAAAAAAGAACAGATAACGAAACTATTAAGCATTTTTGTGATAACGCAATCAAACAGCTTGGTCTAGATGCTAACTGCAGAGAGCATCAACAATAGCTCACACTACTTAAACAATTAGCACGCCCCATGAAACCCAACTCTACCTTACTCTTTCTCATTCATCTTTTCTACCTGCTCCCGGCTTTCCATCTCAACGCCGCTCCCAATGAAACATTGCCCACATACCACTGGGCATACCGGATGATCGCTGAAGTGCAACAGCGGGGATTCTGCCTTGATTTACCTCAAGCGAATATGCCCTGGGTGCGGGGAGAAATCGCCGCCAGCCTGATCAACGCTGAAAAAAAGTTAAAGATTGATCGGGAGCATTCGCTCGTACAGCAATTGTTTCAATCACTGCGTGAGGAATTTCGGGCTGAGATGAAGGTACGCAATCCGGATTCGCCGCGGGAAGACCGGCTTTTGATACGGGGAAATTTTCGGGCGAATCTTGATGAGGATGAAGATAAAACAGCGCATTATCGCGGGACGTATCGCGGCGGACTCGGAGTCGCTCTCGGCAGCAATGTTTACGCATTCAACGGGGTCAATTTCAATCAATACGATTATGCCGATGCCTCATACTACGGCTATAAATGGCGCGGCATTGCCGGCTATACTGAACAGGCATACATTGCCGCAAGCTGGCAGCGCTTTCGTCTGCGCCTGGGTCGCGACTTTTTGAAATGGGGCGTCGGTGAAAGCGGAACGCTGATCTTGTCGGGGATCGCGCAGCCATTCGATCATTTGCTGGCGTCGGCAGATTTCGGTCCCTTCCGGTTTACATTTTTCGCCTCGGAGCTGGATAATTTTTCGCCCGTATTTATCGATTCGGTTCGAATTCCGGTCCGGCGATTTCTATCGGGGCATCGTCTGGATCTGCATTTCTGGCAGGGCAGGATCCAGGCGGCGCTATCGGAGCTGATGCTCTACGGCGGTCCCAACGCAACTTTCAGTACCATTTATTCGAATCCGGTCATTTTTTATCATGGCGAGCACAAAAATAAAGCCAGCTATCTCGGCAATGTTTTGCCAACAATCGATCTGCTGGTGTACCCGCTGCGAAACTGGCAGCTCTACGGATCACTGCTGATCGACGATTTCCAAATTGAAAAGCAGGACTCGATGGATCTCGAGCCGAATGAAATCGGCTGGCTCATCGGTACCAAATGGGCGGATGTATGGCGCGTGAATGGGCTCACTCTGAGCGCGGAATACGTACGCATCGCCAATCGCACCTATAAAACCCCGGATGCCCTGGAGACATTCACGTTTCGCAATCGCCCGCTGGGGCACCCGCTGGGCAACGATTTCGATCATTGGCAAATCGGCGTCGGTTACCGCATGAATCGGGACTGGCACGTTGAAGTGGTCTATTCGAAAACCCGCCACGGTGAAGGCAGCATCAAATCCCCGTGGGACGCGCCCTGGTTGAAGCTCGATGTTGCGGATGGCTACAGCGAGCCCTTTCCCACAGGTATGGTCGAAAAAACCAGTGAATTCAAGGTCACCGTCTGGTGGTTCATGAGCCGGCATATCCATTTATACGGCGTGTTCTGCTTGCAGTCAATAGATAACTGGCAGCACAAACTCGCCAGCGAACATCAGGCGACCAGCGGGAAAGTGACGCTTGAAATTGATTTGATGCAGTGCTGGGATTTGGGGAAATCAAATTAGCATGTCTGCATTAACTATTAAAAGTAGCCAACACCTGTTTCAATGAATTCACCCAACACGCAAAATCCTTCTGCCCACGAAATGCACGAAAATGCTTTTTGAAATAGGATATCAGCGAAGCGCTGTCTTATCATTTCGTGTTTTTTGTGTGTTTTGCGGGAATAAAAAATTGCGCATTCAAAATTTAGTTACAGCTTGACGATTTTATTCATTATCGTATTATCTCCCCCAAAGCCTATTCAGTTCATGAGTAGGCTTTTTTTTTGTCTCCGTTGCCGAAGCCATCAGTTCTTTGGACTTGACAATCTGTTGCCAATTTCGTATAATGCATTGCATTCCAGTAGAGCGAAACCTGTAAAGGAGCATATCTTGGAACCTCAATTCTGCCTGCTTTGCGGAGCCCGATTAACTAAAATTCAAATTGAGAGCCATCTTCACTTCGAGTGCTCGAAATGCGATTATATTCACTGGTTGAATTCCCGACCGTGTGTTGATGCGATTATAGCGAGGGAAGGCGCAATCCTATTCACCCAACGAGGTGTTGAGCCACATAAAGGGGATTGGGATTTGCCGGGTGGATTTCTGGAACTTGGTGAAGCGCCCATTGCCGGGCTGCATCGGGAAATTGCCGAAGAATTGGGCGCACGAATTGAAATACTGAAATTCATCGGGCATTACGTGGATGGCTATGGCGATGATCCGTATATCAAGACATTGAATTGCTCTTACCTGTGCAAGCTTCTTTCACCAGTTCGTTTTACCGATGACGATGTCGTCGGTTACGATTGGTTCCCGGTTGATAACTTGCCTCCGAATATCGCGTTTGCGCACTTCAAAAAGGTTTTCGAAGATTGCTATGAGGATATTGTGGCAGCGAGTTAGCAGGGTGGAAAAGATTTTTGCCCAGCGTAAGTGAGGATTCGTTCCGGTGTGAAAAAAAGCAGGATAGCGTATATTTGGTATATCTGGCGAGTTGAAGCGTTCTAAAAGGAATAGAACACCGGATTTGCCAAAACAATGGTTTCGGATCAAAATCAGTCCAATAGGTTCAGGAGGTGGGATAAAATAAGCTACCTATTTAATTTTCTTAAGTGGCTATTTATCAAAATTATTTCAGGCAAAATGTCCAGGTTAATTTATCCCACTTTCTTAAAAAATCCGATGCTCTATAGTTTGATCCAGCCAATGACTATTTATTTGCCGCTGATGCCTCCCCTATTCCAATAGCTTTTCCTTTATTTAATAATGCATGCTGTTGAAATTTGTAAACTAGCGCTGAGCCAAACCGATAATTATGAAAAGCACCCATAAAACCAGCGAAATGATGGCGAGTATTTTCGCAGCGACAGCCATCCCGTCACCGGTTAAGTTCGGATTCGCCGCGATCATGTCCTGGGCAGTATTCGCTTTGCTGATGGCAATTGGCGCGAGAATGATGCTACAGCAGAAAAAGCTTAATATCGACAGAACCAATGCCCAGATAGCGTCACTGCTGGTTTTTGGCGGCATTTGCCAGGCACCAGATTCTACAGTCGGACTTACTTCTTTCGCCGGATCCAGCATAAAATCCGGGCAGGTATCAACAAAAGACGGTTTCTCGTGCGTCAAACCACACAAGATGCCTCTGGATACGTCGTATTCGTAGTGCTGACATCTTTCACAGAATTGCTGGTAGTTCATCATTTTAGACTCCTCCTTCGATTCGTTAGTGCGCTGCTGAATTGAATTTCAGAACGTAAATTATAAGTGAAGATATCGTCTCAAGAAAAAATACAGCCCGTCAAGCAGTTCCCATCATCCGCCAGAGAAGCACTCCTTCCGCTTGAAACACACCATAAATACCACATTTTTGTCTCAGTCCTGACGTTTAAACCTCTCCGCGGGAATTTCAAGGAGTTCTTCCCCCATCCTGCCCATACGTAATCTCAATGCCTTGCCACCTTGTTTATTGAAATACAGCAGTGTCATCGGCTGCAATCCTGCGCCCAGCGCAATTTCGCCGCGTACCTCCTTTGCCCCGTGCAAGCCATCGTTTTCAATCACCAACTCATTACCCACAAATAAGCGGCTGCCATCGTCCGAAGCCAGTGCAAATGTGTACACATCGTCACTCGGCACGCTCAGGTATCCGTCGAAGCGCAATCCAAAAAATTCGCCGCGTTTCGCCGGGATCAGATCGATGCCGGAAGCCACCCCGCTCGAATCGGGCAGCAAGCTGTCGAAATCGGGCAGGCTGTCCCACTCGCCTTCATAATAGTCAAAATGCAATCCCTCAGGTGCTTCTGAGAATCCACAAGCCGGCAGAGGCTGGACTTTTCTGAATTCGCGCAGCACCGGCTCACTGGCAGGTTTTCCGTTGTAAAATGACTGCGCCTCGACAACCGTGGTCTCCAGAATTCGAATCACCTGCCGGTTTTTCAGCGAGTCGACGACCTGGGCGTTCCCTTCAAATATGCAGCGAATTTCAAGATTTTTCGAGGATGCTTCAATAGTGATATCCATCGGATGGACAAACAGCGATGCCGGCGCATCAATTTCCGGGGGATGGAATGTCACCGCTTCCCCGGCAAAATCGAGAACCGCAACCGAATTGGCGGAATCGGGCGCTGCTTCGGGGAGCATTAAAATGAGTTCATCAGCATCCCGATGCATTTTGAGCGGCACATCAGGCTGTGTGAGCAGATATGCTTTCACCGGATCATTTCCCAATCCGGGTATGCTCAACCGGTCAGCGTGCCAGTTGAAAATGTGCAGAAAGAGCCTGGTATTGCCATCGGGCAAACGTTTTTGGGTGCAGCCGCCCCAGGGTGTTTCGGCAAACGGTGACGCTTGTGTGCCATAAATCGATTCCCCGTTGGCTTTCATCCAGGTTCCCATTTCTTCGAGTACTCGGACGCTTTGTTCCGGGATCAAGCCTTCAGCAGTGGGTCCGACATTCAGCAGAAAATTACCGCCTTTCGTGGCAATATCCGCCAATTTTTGAATGAGTTCTTTCGATGATTTCCAGTTATGATCATCTTGATGATAGCCCCAGGTTCCGTTGATGGTCATGCACGTTTCCCAGTCGTTTTCCGTGATTTTTTTATCGGGAATTCGCTGTTCCGGCGTGCCAAAATCCAGTGGCAGGGCGATGCGGTTATTGATGATGAGATCAGGCTTAAGGTGATAAAGGTATTGCGCCACTTCCCGGGCATGATAGGTTTCAGCGTCATGTTCCCAACCGCCATCGAACCAGATCACTGAGATCGGCGCGTAAGCGGTGATTAATTCGGTGAGTTGGGCTTGCATGTGATCGATATATCGATTGAAGTCGGCGTATTCCGTGGGACGCAAATCCCATTCCCGCCGCGGCAGATAATCCGGGTGATGCCAATCCAGAATGGAATGATAGAATCCCAGCCGAACGTGGTTTCGTTTGCAGGCAGCGCTAAGTTGTTTCAGGATATCCCGCTTGTAAGGCGTGGCATCCACAATATCGTAATCCGTGTATTTTGAATCCCACAGGCAGAATCCGTCATGATGTTTCGAGGTGATGATGATATACTTCATTCCCGCATTTTTCGCGATGCTCACCCATTGTTCAGCATCATATTTAACCGGATTGAATTGGGGTGCCAGGGTTTCATATTGCTCAATCGGAATTTTCGCTTGATTCATCAGCCACTCGGAATAGCCGGGATAACTCTCGCCTTCCCAGCGCCCGGCGGGGATCGCATACAGCCCCCAATGAATAAACATACCGAAACGGGCATCGCGCCACCACGCCATTCGGGCAGCGTGTTCAGCCCGCGTTTCTTTCAATTTTCCATCGACAACTTCCGGCATTTTTCGGGAACAATAGACGAGTGAAATGATGACTACAACCGCCAACACCAGGCATCGGTTTTTAGGGGCGTATCGCATAGCGTTCTCCTTAATGATAAGTTCGGTCTTATTTATATTGAAGAACACAGGGATTGAAAATTTTTACAGCACAAATGCTTTGCCTGAAATACATGTTGAAAATTGAAACGTTGAAGATGAATATCCTCAATCAGGAATGAGATTTGACGCATGTTGAGAACGGATTAGCATTTGAGCATGTACAGCCTGGCAGGAATGCCCAGGCATAACGCTCGTTCAGTAAACCGCAGAATGAGCTTGTAATCTATGGGAAACAATAGAATACTTCGAAGCGGCGATAAGACGTTCGGCAAAAAATTGCTCCGGGAATCAAGAGGATAGTAAATTAAGGAATCCAAAGCACCCCGACTTAATTATTTTGATAAGAAATATTTCTGTACTATGAAATGTAACATCAATGATATAATAGTTTAATCAATTACTGGATGAATTGCAAACATTTTTTTAATTTCTCTGTAATTTTTATAGCGGACATCTTCGCCGAACCATACAAATTATGATTCACTATTGCAAGAAATTCTGCCGTACATTGAGGAGGCGGGATAAATTAACCTGGACATTTTGCTTAAAAATAATTTTGACAAATTGCCACTTAAGAAATTGAAATGGGTACCTCAGAGCCTATCCGAAAACCTATTTTAGGAATGAATTGGATTAGGCAAAAACTGTAATTCCCGCATGTTTAAGGGGTATCCACCATCCCTGTTTATAAATGGATTCCCGTGGTCGGCATCCCGATCAACGGACCTCGGGAATGACAAGGATGGTCTTCGGATAGGCTCTCATATTATCCCGCCTCGTGAAAATGCTGTCAGGGATTTCCAGTTTTTTTCTGAAATACCATAGCTCTGGTGCGTTTAATTCCCAGGCAATGCCGTGAATAAGCGCCTTTCGGAAAACGTTCCCGTCATTTACGAAATCGACCGTCCGTCCGCTTTTGAAGAGACAGATGGATTCTCACCGGGCTGCGCGACATTTTGTCTGAATATTTGAACTGATAAAAATTAAGTAATTGGCTGATGCTGTCGAATATTTATATAGTGCTTGAACGAAAACTGACCTTTTCATACGATCGGGGTCGAAGCGTAACGAAATAATATGGGCTTAGCCCCCTTCGACTCAGCTCAGGGTGATATTTCGTTCAGCCGTTATCTATCAAATCAAGGGAGCGAAGTCAAGATGAAGTGCGCCAATCTAAAAATCCGGCTCGCTGCTCATCCTGGCGCTCCCGATAAATTGCATTAGACTGGAAAGGAAAATACATGCGCATACGTGAATTCTTCGAAACATTTGCGGAAGCACTGGCTCTGATATGCATCGTTCTCATTCTCGGAACCTTCATCGCATCTTATGATCATCCGTTTGTTGAAAAAGGCATCTGGATTTTTGAAAAGCTCAATCTGTGAAAGGAAACCAATTTTGCCACCTGGTTTGAAAGCATTCTGTTTTGTCTTTGCAGCCTGTCATTCGTGATGATCGGTTGGAGCCGGAATGCCGCAGGGAAAATGCCTCTATCGTTCAGGCTTTTTTTCAAAGCGACCGCAGTGGCGCTCTTTTTCCTTTCAGCGGATGAAATCATTTCTATTCACGAGCACCTCGGTGCGCGAATGGAGAAACAGACGGGGCTCTTCGAAAATACTGCGCTGGAAACCAGGGGCTTCTCCTGGGTTCTTATTTACGGACCAATCGCGTTAGCAGGTCTGGCGGTAATCGGCTATGTTTTTTTCAAGCTGCTGTCCAAGCTCCCCGAATCGAGTCGAGAACGGCGGACGGCAAAAGCGTTCCTTTTCAGCGCGCTTGCGGGACTACCGCTTATTTTGCTGCTCGAAGCGCTGGAAGGCTATTTTTAGCTTCATGGCAACATGCACACAATTCTGCCGTGTTTTGAAGAAATGCTCGAGTTGGTTACGCTTTGCGGTTTCATTGGCTGCAATACGCTCATTGCCAGAAGTCTGAATTTATGAAGTGAGTCCAGCTTATGAGGTGCAAACTGATAATTTCGGAACTAATAACACAAAGTTTTAATAAGCAATATCGATTTTCTGGTGTGATCTTTTAATCCATCCCCCAACCTCTTCCCTTAAAACAAGGGAAGGGGAGAAAATCTGGCAGCAAGTTCCCCTTCTCTATTGTTTAGGGAAGGGGCAGGGGTGGTGCGGCATGCCGATGGGTAAGAACAAAGCACGCCGAAATCACAGCAATTTTCAAATCAA
>JAFGMA010000151.1 GCA_016927835.1 Candidatus Zhuqueibacterota bacterium
GAATTTCGGTTGATATTTTCAATAATATTGAGAACGCGCACGTAGCTTTAAATCTTTTAGAACTCGCAATGAAAATAGAAATTGATGATTTAACGCGAGATAAGTTCGAACAAGATTTCGAGGTTATTAATGAATATCTGGAAATAGAACGAAATGATGTAATATTAAAAAGATACGCGTCTGTTTTCAATGAAATTAAAGGCTTAATAGAAAAAATAAATGAATATGAAATTTCGCCAGTTACCGCTGTCGAAAAAATATGCAAAATGGTAAAACCGGATGAATTAAATGCATTGCCTAAAATATTCGATGAAATTAGAAACCAGACAGCTCTAGCTTTAAGGCATTTATCTGTTGTATCGTGGAATATTCATTCAGATTTTAAAAGTGCGATACGTCTCCTTGATTTGGCAACATCAATCGAAATAGATGCTGAAATTTATAAACAATTAGAAAATGATCGAAAGGAGCTCTGTAAAAATGCGCCCGATGATTTCCATAATGAGAGAAAAAAAACTCCGAAGATAACAGAACCACTAGATTTAGATGGTCTTTCGGAAGCAGTATTGCCCAATCCGAAAAAGGAGGTAATGACATCTCAGGATAAATCAGATCAAGAATATCCAATAAGGATTTTATTAACGCTATTCTTTGCCTTGCTCCTTGCAACTATTTTGGTCATAAATCACAGAAAAACTGATATTATTTCTGTTTTTGATCGTAAGCTAAAAATTTTCACAGATAACAAAGCAACGGCGCGAGAAGAGAAAAAATATAGATCCAATAAAACTGAAAGCATATTTAAAGGCAATCAACTCGAAAACGGTGCGTCTCCTTATTATTCTTATTTTGGCAGGGGTGTTTTTAATCGAGAACATCATAATTGGGTAGAATTTCTTAATAGTAACGAATATGACGCTGTGATTTGTCTAGTTGAATACTACTCTGATATAACGATTCGGCATAAATATATTCAATCGGGCACAACACTCAGGATGGACAACATACCAAATGGCAATTATTATATAAAAGGCTATTTTGGCAAAGATTGGAATCCATATAAACGTTTATTAGATGGCAGAATAAGAGGTGGTTTTGATACGAATCCGCATTTTAGCAAGTCTTTATCCTACAATGATGCTTTTGAATTGGTTGATGACGGATATAAATATACAACATTACAAATCACCATCAAACCGATAATCGGTGGAAATTTGTATCAAGTGCCTATTAACGAATCAGATTTTTTCTAAAAATTAAGGAGCTAAAAAATGATCGAACAGCTCAGACATTCAGACGAATTGAAATCTTTCATTTTCATTTTGAACCAGATTTTTGAAATCGAAAGAAAAGTCTCAAAGATTAAAGAAGCGAACTCTATCGATAGAAATATTCAGCGATTGAAAGAATGTTTCGAAGATGGATTTGCTGAAAAGAAGTATAGCTTAACATATCATAATCCTATTGGTGAGAAATTTGATGAAACCCGAACGGATTGTGAAGCCAGTATCGCGGGAGTGTCTACCGAAAATCTTATCATCACCGAAGTAATAAAACCAATTATAAGAATTAAAATGGATGGCAGGACTTATATCGTTCAAAGAGCTATTGTGGTTGTGGAAGAACAAAATTCATAAAGGGGATTTAAAATGGAACATACAATTAACGTAGGAATTGATTTGGGCACTACTAACTCGGTTATTGCAAAATTCAACAAAGGGGAAGTCACGGTTTATAAAAATCCGGTTAGCTGGAAAGACACAACGCCTTCAGTTGTCTCTTTTCGAAAAGATAAAATTCTTGTTGGTCAAAAAGCGAAAGAGTATCTTGAAAAATCGCCGCAAAATGTTGTCTCGAATTTCAAGCGCAAAATGGGGACGAATGAAACCTTTAAAATTAAAGCCCTCAATAAATCAGTAACGCCGGTTGAATTATCCGCACATGTTCTGAAGGAATTGAAAACGTTCGTTCAAACAGATGAACCGATGGACGCGGCGGTTATAACCATCCCTGCATCGTTCGATACTGTACAGGCACATGCAACAGACGAAACCGGTCATCTGGCGGGTTTCAAGCAAGTGATTTTGCTACAGGAGCCCATCGCGGCAAGCCTGGCGTATGCGAATAAGATAAAAAATTTAAAAGATGGACAATGGATTGTTTATGATCTGGGCGGTGGTACATTCGATGTCGCGCTGGTTAAAATTACAGAGGGGGAAATGCGTATACTCGATCATGAAGGGGATAATTTTCTCGGGGGAACCGATTTTGATCGTCTCATCGTTGAAAAATCAATCATTCCATTTCTTGAAAAAAACTATGCGTTTGAGAATTTAAAATCAGAAATGGAAAGCGCTTCCGGAAGATATAATAATAAATACTATGCTGCTTTACATAGAGCAGAAACAGCTAAAATCGAGTTGTCGGCAAGAACCTCAGCGGAAATTGACGGCTTTTTTATGAATGATGATAATGACGAAGAATGCGAAGTCGTAGTAGAAATTACTCGCTCAGAATTTGAAGCGTACATCAAAGAATATGTCGATAAAACGATCGATATGATTCGAAAAATAATGACCCGGAATTCGTTGACTTCAAATGATATTCAGTTTGTATTGATGGTTGGGGGATCTACTTATATTCCTTATGTCCGCAATCGGGTCAAAGAAATGCTGCAAATTCCACTTAGTTGTGATGAACTGGACCCAACCACTGCAATTGCTGTCGGTGCGGCTTATTTCGCCGGAACGAAAAACAGGGACATTGAGAAACCAACAACTCCGCAAAAAGCGCAGCCAAAATAAAAGTGCGAACCGCTTATCGAAAGATTTCGAAAGAAACGGAAGAATTCTTTGCCGCAAGAATTGAAGGCAAAACCAAAGGGCTTTTTTATAAAATTACACGAGAGGATGGTGGATTTGACACAGGATTAAAGCCTTTAAGTGAAAAAATAACAGAAGAATTACCGCTTGTTCCGGATTCATACAATTTTTTCAAATTTTCTGTTTTCGATGAATATAATAATCTGATACCAGCGGATATAGAACCAATTGAAATCTCTCATGGCATTACCCCCCCGGACGCCCCTTTACCACACGATCTTAGTTTGGAAGTCGATGATTTAGAAAATAACAGTACGGAACTGGAACTCATATTCAAAAAAAACTCCAGTCTTCCTTCAAAATATAGAGCAACGAAGATTTTGAATAAATCAATAATGAAGGGCTCAAAAGACTCACTAATTATCCATGTCCTGGAAGGACCCGGCGATGCCCTGCCAGAAGCTAATAAAACCATCGGATATTGTAATATTACCGGCGAGAAAATTGTAAGGGATTTATTAAAAGGTTCTGAGATAGAAATTGATATTGAAATTTCTGAATCACGAATTATCTCAGGATCGGTTTTCATTACTATGACTGATCAGGTATTCACCATACCTTTTAATTTCCCTCTAAGAAATGTGCCAGTTGATATGTTAGTCAATCAACTTGAGGAGCTATCCGAGAAAATAGAATCAGAGATGGAAGTTGCAACAGAAACCGAAAATTATGAAACTGCTAATGAACTGAAAAAACTAAAATCTGAAGCAGAGAGCTTACTTGATGAATCTTACGAGCTTAAACACGATGATATTACCGATAAGCGGAATCAATTTGAAGACAAAAAACGCAAGCTCGCACAGGAATTAGGCATTGCAACCAAAGATAAAAAAATACAAACCGCAAAGAAAACCTATTTCGAAACCAAAGAAAAGTGCCGTGAACAGGTTATGAAAAACGGTAATGATTCGGACCGTGCACGCTTTGAGGAAATTGTGAATCAGGAAAATGCATTTTTAACCTCGAATAGTCTGATCAAGCTTCGCGAAAAAATCGATGAGTTGGAAGCATTGTATTGGGGGATTAATTTGCGCACACCGGAATTTCTGATCGGCGCTTTTGAATGGCTCATCAGCGAGCGGCAAAAATTTAACGATCAAAGACAAGCTAAAAGCTTGATAGAAGCCGGTAGATTTGCGATTCAATGCGAGAACTTTGATCGACTTGCCGAGGTAAATCTGGGATTAGTTAACTTGCTGCCAAGAACTGATCAGGATGAAGCGAAAAGAAGGATTGGCTTTTATAAGAGCTAAATATAACTTACATTGCCAAAAAATGCTTCTGAAATACTTGTTAATCCATGTCGCACTTGCCAATATCATTTCATTAAACTCGCGCAACAGAATTTGATAACAGCCATCCGCTGCCAAAATTGAAAGATAGCACCGGCAAGCTGCATTCGATGCATATCATGTAGGAAGTTGCAGCCATTGCCAGGAAAAAGCCTATCCGAAAGAAAGCGCGATGATGATCGAGCGGATTCAAAACCTGAAATAGAATTCGGGCATAACACACTGGATTAACTCCCATTTGGAATTCCTGATAAATACCAGACGAATACTCCCCGAACTCCCACTCACCCTCTCCCCTACTCAACCACAATGCAAACGCCTATTAATATTTTGAGTTACATTTCATAGGGCTATGCGTTTCAACTTGCGCCAGCAAAATCACTCATCCCCAACACAAATCCGCTGCGCGCCGGCATCCTTCAACCGATTCAGCACATTAATATAGTCTCCAACCAGCGTGTCCTGATGTGTTTGCAGCTTGATGACCAGCAGCTTGTTTTTCGACAGGCGCTGCTTCATCGTGCTGAGGAAATCGGATTCCGCAATCGCTGCACCGTCGATGGTGGTCCCCCCGGAAGCATCAACGTAAACGACGGCAATATTTTTTGCCGGGATTTTATCGAGTTTGGCTTTGGCGTCTTTTAGGGGCAGCATCAAGCCTGTATTTTGCCGGTTATCAGATTCATACTTGATTTTCAGCAAATCCTTTTCCACCAACATCCGGTGCAATTGATTGATGGTGTTCATTGTGACCGCTTTGTCGAGCTTCAACCTGAATACAGTTTTCTCATCGACGTCCCCCATGATTTTCTTCAAGCTCTGCTCAAAATCAGCCAATGTGGTTGTCTGACCTTTGATGATAATTTCGCGCTCGCTTTTCACGTCGATTCTGATGCTCTTATTTCTCGAGTCCGGCTTTTCCGCTTTCGCCCCGGTCAAATTCCACGACAGAGACAGGATCAGCAGCAGCAATGCCGCCGAAACCAGACGAATTCTCTTTTTTGAAATCATGGTGTCCTCCTTCAATTGATATTTGATGCGTTTGAGCAGCTTATGCTTGCGCCCGATCAGGGCAGATGCTGTGGAACAGCCGATCATTGACTTCACTGTCCCCTCAGCTATTTTTACAAGGTACCTCGAATACACCAACGAAGTGCTATTACTCGCCTGAATCGACATGTCGTCGCATGCCATTTCGCGAAATTCATTGAGTTTCCGATTGAGAATCCACACGAACGGATGAAACCAGTAACACGCCAGGGCAAAAATTTGAAGCGCCTGCACGAGGCTGTCCCGCCGCTTGAGGTGACCCATTTCATGCGCCAGGATCAGGTTCCGGCATTGGTTTGACCATGAATCCCAGGCGGGCGGTACGAATATTTTGCCTCTGAAAATACCCGTACTCAGGGGCAGCCTGATTTCATCGTTTTTATAGAGATTGACAGTTCGACGCCCCAACCGAATGCTTTGAACATGATGCGAACGTTTGAGCCGCCACTGAAATTTCAGCGCCGATGTAATCGCCGCCAGGATAAGAAGCGTTGCCCCAATAGCCACATTGAAAACACCAGACCGGCAAACTCGGTTTGCGGTGTGCCCGACATCACTGTTGGCAGCGCAGGGTGCTCCTTCGCCGGGTTGCTCAGAAAAAAGCTGCCGAAAAACTGGGACTGTACAATCGGCTCCCGGGTGAACGGTACGGGCAGGAGTGTCGGAATAAAGCATTTCAGCAGCCCCAACAACGAGACGCCATACAGGATGCGCGCGGAAGCATTTTTGAGGAAACGGAGCGCGATAAAAACGGCTCCCAGGAATACTGTATTTTGCAGCAGAGCCGTGCCGAAATAATCCGCCCAGAGGGTACCAGAATGGTTGAACCACTCAATCATTGGGCTTACTCCTCAGTTCGTTTTCTTTTTTTTCGATGAGCGCCTTGAACGCCTCGATTTCCTTGAGCCCGACCTGATTTGAATCCAGCAGAAAATCGGCTAAGGTGGGTACCGAATCGTTGAAAATTTGTGAAAGGAAATTCGATAATTCATCCCTGACCATGCTCTTGCGCGATTTGGCAGGCGAATAAAAATTGACCATGCCGATTTTTTCCCGCGTCAACGCCCCTTTTTTGTGCATCGTATTCAAGACGGTTTGCACTGTGGTATACGCCTTTTCGTTATGGGGAAATGTGTGATTATGAATTTCGCGCGCTGTAACCCGTTTTCCCAGCTTCCACACGCTTTCCATGAGCTCCCATTCCACCGGTGTGAGTTTATTCGCTTTCGACATACGTGCTCCTATTCAAATCATTGCCCAACTATACTTATAGTTAATATACTATTTAATTAGTTCAATGTCAAGTGTTTTTTTGAATTTTTTCCAAATGCTATTCAGACGGTTCCGTTGCCACTCAACTCACAAACGGGTAATTTGCGAGCCGGCGACTTAAGGATTACGAATATTTATACTCGGGCAAAATTATCAATTAACCACCCAAATACCAGCCTCAACCTGCGCCTGACTTCTGAAAACGCACCTGCGCGTTCAGGAAATTGGTCGCCTTAATCCTGAGTATTTATGTTTTTCCTGCTGGTTACAGAAGTTTTTGTTCCCTAAATGCCCGCATCAATACTTTTATTGAAAATAAAGGATGCTGTAGTTGAAATATAACAAAAGCGTTTTTTTATAGTCTCATATCTTGATATAATATCGAAAGAGAAAATGTAATTTATTTTGCTTTTTTGTTAATCTTTATTTGCATATAAGTAGATTTGTGTTATATTATATATATAGAAATTTTTTATTCATTAAAAGAGGAGAAAGCAAAAAAATATTTCTTACATTTAAAGAATTCATC
>JAFGMA010000152.1 GCA_016927835.1 Candidatus Zhuqueibacterota bacterium
ATAAAATGGAGAAAAGCCGGGTTGTTGTTGTTGAGCGTACAATTAAGCACCCCCTTTACAAAAAAATCATGAAGCGAACTTCAAAATTCATGGCTCACGACGAACAGAATGAGAGTCATATCGGCGATTCGGTGATGATTATGGAAATCCGTCCGCTGAGCAAGCGCAAAAGATGGCGCGTGGTAAAAATAGTAGAAAAAGCAAAATAACTATTTCAGATTATACTTTTAGACTTTGAGCGAACAGGTAAAATTCAAATGATTCAGGAATATTCAAATCTTAATGTTGCCGACAATACCGGTGCCAAGCGTGTGCGATGTATTCGAATTCTGGGCGGAACCCATAAAAAATATGGGCATGTCGGGGATATTATCATCGTATCTGTCCGGGCTGCAATGCCCGGGGGAACCGTCAAAAAAGGCGATATCAGCAAAGCAGTGATTGTTCGGACAAAAAAAGAAATTAGCAGAGATGATGGTTCTTTTATCCGATTCGATGAGAACGCGGCTGTTCTCATCAACGACGCCAAAGAACCGCGCGGAACACGTATTTTCGGCCCGGTGGCAAGAGAATTGCGCGAGAAGCAGTACATGAAAATTGTATCTCTCGCTCCTGAAGTGATATAATTCTGTAATTTGGCATTTGTTTGTAGGGAAGGATATATTAAAATGCACATTAACAAAAATGACCAGGTGCTCATTCTGTCTGGGAATTATAAAGGGAGAAAAGGACGCGTATTGAAGATTTTCCCTGAAACCCAACGCGCCATTGTGGAAGGGGTGAACCTGATTAAGCGGCATACCAAAGCCTCTCAAAAAAATCCCCAGGGTGGAATCGTTGAGAAGGAAGCTTCGATTCATATTTCCAATTTAATGGTCATTTGCCCCAAATGCAATGAAGCCACTAAGGTACATCGTGCCACACACACGGACAGCGTGAAAGGGAATAAAGTGCGCGTCCGTGCATGCAAAAAATGCGGCGAAATGCTTATAAAGTCAACGTAAAATTGAATCTCAAAATTGGATATGACTAATGAGTTACATTCCAAGATTAATTGAAGACTATAAAAAAAATATCATCCCCCACATGATGAAAAAGTTCTCCTATAAGAACGTCATGCAGGTTCCCAAAATTGAAAAAGTCGTGATCAATATGGGAGTCGGCGAAGCAAAGGAGAATTCAAAATTCCTTGAGACAGCGATGCAGGATATGGCAAGCATTGCCGGACAGAAAGCTCATATTACAAAGGCGAAAAAAGCGATTTCAAATTTCAAACTGAGAGCTGGCACGCCTGTCGGTTGCAGTGTGACATTGCGCAAAGCAAGAATGTATGAGTTTTTGGATCGGCTTATTTCGATTGCTATCCCGAGGTTCAGAGACTTCAGGGGGTTGTCGCCAACTGCCTTCGACGGTCGTGGCAATTATAATTTCGGTATCAAAGAGCAAATTGTCTTCCCCGAAATCGACTATGATAAAGTCGAAAAAATCCGGGGAATGAATATTACGATCACAACCACCGCACGAACCGACGAAGAAGCCTTGGAATTGTTGAGTGCGTTTGGAATGCCTTTTAGGAAGTGATACGAATCGAATTCAACCTATCTGTAGGAGAACTTTGTATTGGCTAAAAAGTGCCTGATTGCTAAGCAGCAGAAGCCTCAGAAATTTTCAACGCGGAAATATAACAGGTGCTCTCGCTGCGGAAGACCGAGAGCCTATATTAGAAAATTTGGGATGTGTCGAATCTGTTTTCGACAACTCGCCAGCCTGGGACAAATTCCCGGCGTTGTTAAATCTAGCTGGTAAATAAGTACGGATACTTTATTCGTAACTGTTATTGGTATCCGATACCAACGTGAATTTACCGGTTTGAAATATGGAGACTGCATTAAAATGTCAATGACCGATCCAATTGCAGATTATCTGACTAGAATACGAAATGCCGCTCGTGCAAAGCATTTGAAGGTGGATATTCCTGCTTCGAAATTGAAACGGGATATTACAAAAATCCTGCTTGAATTTAAATATATCAAAAATTTCATCCTGATCGATGATGACAAGCAGGGGATTATCCGGATTTATCTGAAGTATGATGATGATGAAAATTGTATCATCGGCGGATTGAAGCGGATCAGCAAACCCGGCTTGCGAAAATATGTAAAATCAAAGAAAATTCCCCGGGTATATAACAATATGGGAATTGCAATTCTTTCCACACCTGTTGGAGTGATTAGCGATCGGGATGCCAGAGAGCGCAAAGTCGGCGGCGAAATCCTGTGTTATGTTTGGTAAAATGAATTTTCAGATTATTTTTTTGAGGAGAAAAAATTGTCAAGAATTGGAAAACTCCCAATACAGATACCCGATGGTGTGAATGTCGAAATTCAAGGGACTACTGTATCGGTATCCAAAGGTGATAAAAGTCTGGAGCAAACCATTCACCCTCAAATCAAAATATCAATTGATAATGAGCAACAGACGCTTACCCTGAAAAGAGTAAGCGAGAGCAAGTTTCATCGTTCGCTTCACGGTCTGTATCGAACCCTGATTCATAATATGGTAGTTGGTGTCACTGCCGGTTTTGAGAAACGGTTAGAAATCGTTGGGGTGGGATATCGGGCGGAAGCCAAAGGTCGATTGGTGCAGTTCCAACTAGGGTATTCTCATCCGGTGCTTTTTATTCCGCCGGAAGGCGTTGATGTGAAGGTTGAAAATCCTACGACGATTATTGTGAGTGGATTCGATAAGCAGCTTGTTGGACTCATAGCGGCAAAGATACGATCTTTTAGACCACCTGAACCATATAAAGGAAAAGGAATTAAATACCAGAATGAATATATTCGCCGCAAAGCCGGCAAAACTGCTGGTAAGTAGGATGGTTCACGGATTATAATTTGATAGTAACAGGGAATTTGATGCGATGAAAGATAGAAATAAAGAAAAACGCTTGAAGCGGTTCAGGAAAAAGCTTCACCTGAAAAAGACAATCAGCGGGACGGCTGAAAAACCGCGCCTGGTTGTTTTTCGAAGTCTGAAAAATATTTATGTCCAGCTTGTTGATGATGCCTCGCAGCACACTCTTGCAGCTACGTCAAGCCTCTCCCAGGACGTAAAAGCAGAAATTCAGCAGGCTGAATCCGGCAAAACGAAAGTTGCATTTATCGTGGGCAAAGAGATTGCCAGAAAGGCAAAAGAGGCGAAAATTTCCAAAGTGATCTTTGATCGAGGAGGATATCTCTATCACGGTCGTGTTAAAGCCCTCGCCGATGGAGCCCGTGAAGGTGGCTTGGAATTTTAAGGAAATGGGATACAGGTTTTGATCCTTTTCGGATTGGCATCAAATCAATTAATGAATTGAAAAATTTTGAGATTGAATTGCTCAATCCAGTTTCCTGAATATGACAGGCGGATGCAGATAATTAACGGAGAATTCAGGTTGAAAATTAAAAAAATAAGTCCCTCAGAATTAGAACTAAAAGAACGCGTCGTGCATATTAATCGCGTTGCAAAAGTTGTAAAAGGCGGACGCCATTTTAGCTTCAATGCAATTGTTGTGGTCGGTGACGGAAATGGGCATGTCGGAATAGGGCTGGGTAAAGCAAATGAGGTGACCGACGCAATTGCCAAAGGCGCAGATAGTGCCAAAAAGAATATTGTAAGAGTTCCGGTACTGAAAGGAACCATCCCTCATGAAATCGTTGGCAAGTCTGGTGCCGGCAGAGTATTCCTGAAACCTGCTTCACCTGGTACAGGCGTTATCGCCGGCGGACCAGTACGTGCCGTTGTAGAATCGGCAGGCATACAGGATATCTTAGCAAAGTCGATTGGCTCTTCAAATCCACACAATGTGATCAAGGCAACCATGAACGCATTATGCAATCTTATGGATGCCGTGAAAGTCTCTCGGAAACGGGATATCTCAATCAATGAAGTTTTCAATAAACCAGTGTGATTTACTGCGAATTGAATTCTAAAAATTCGTTTGCCAACATCATAGCGAATTGTGATATTTAAATTTTCACCAGGAAATTGAAATGGCAGAAAAGAAAAAACTGAAAATTACCTTGAAGAAGAGCGTAATCGGTCGTACAATCCGACAGAAACGTACAATCGAAGCTTTGGGAATTAAAAGGCTTCATCATACGGTTATTCACACTGATACGCCGCAGATTCGAGGAATGATAAGCAAGGTAAGTCACTTGGTTGTGACAGAAGAAGTTCAGGAAAATTAACCAGGTATTTATAAATAGACAGAGGCTGAGATGAATTTAGGCAGCTTAACTTACGCCAAAGGTTCGAGAAAAAAACGGAAACGAGTCGGACGTGGGCAAGGTTCGGGACATGGCGGTACATCCTGTCGCGGACATAAAGGACAACGTTCACGCTCCGGATCAAAAAAGAAACTCGGTTTCGAGGGCGGACAAACACCTATCCAGCGAAGGTTACCCAAACGCGGATTCACAAATATCTTTAAAAAGGTATATCAAGTCTTGAATTTGACTGATCTTGACGAAAAACTCAAAGGTGAAAAGGCAATTACACCTGAGCTGTTATTCGAACGGCACCTTATCAAGAAAAAAAATGTGCCGGTCAAGATATTAGGGAATGGTGAGATTTCCTGGTCCACCGAAATCTCAGCTCATGCCTTCAGCAAGACAGCAGTTGAGAAAATAGAATCCGCAAAAGGGAGGGTAACCATCTTATGATGAAGATTCTCCAGAGTATTTTCAAAATTCCTGAATTAAGGAAACGAATACTCTTTACGCTTGGAATTTTGATCATCTATCGAATTGGGGGACACGTTCCGGTACCCGGAATTTACGGACCAGGATTGCTTGAGTATTTCAAAACCGTCGGTGGCGGAGGACTTGCTGATTTATACGATATGTTTGCAGGAGGGGCATTTAAGAAGGCAACAGTGTTTGCATTGGGAATTATGCCTTATATTTCAGCTTCTATTATCATCCAGCTTTTGGGAGCAGTAGTGCCGTATTTTCAAAAGCTGCAAAAAGAGGGTGAGGAAGGGCGCAAAAAAATCACCCAATTAACACGCTACGGAACAGTCCTAATCTCAGCTCTGCAGGCTTTTAGCATTGGAAAAATGCTGGAAAGCTTGCATGCCAGTCGACCTGAGCTTCAAATATTGACTTTGACAGGATTTGAGTTTTATTTTGTTTCGATTATCACGCTCTGCGCAGGCACAATCTTTATCATGTGGCTCGGTGAACAGATCACAGAGCGCGGAATCGGGAACGGTATCTCTCTGATAATTTTCATCGGGATCATTGCCAGACTTCCAAATGCCATGATTATGGAATGGGAAAAAGTATATGTTGGCATTCGCCCGATTATTGTTGAAGTAATATTGCTCGGAGTGATGGTGCTTACCGTCGCTGCGGTTGTTTTGTTAACTCAAGGAACACGAAAAATTCCGGTTCAATATGCCAAGCGCGTTATCGGGCGGAAAATTTACGGTGGGCAGAGTACACATATACCTTTAAGGGTGAATACAGCCGGCGTGATGCCGATTATTTTCGCTCAATCAATTATGTTTCTGCCGAGTACGATTACACAATTTTTTCCACAGAGCGAGTTTTTTCAGTCTGTTGCGCGATATTTCAGCTATGATTCAATTGTGTACTGGTCCATTTATGGCGTGATGATTGTCTTCTTTACATATTTTTATACAGCCATCGCATTCAATCCGATTGATGTCGCTGACAATATGAAAAAATATGGCGGATTTATTCCCGGCGTACGACCCGGAAAAAGAACATCTGAGTTTATTGACAAGATTCTAACTCGAATAACGTTACCGGGATCAATATTTTTGGCGTTGATCGCTATTTTTCCATATTTTCTCAGCAAAATAACAGAAGTGAATGTCGAATTCTCGTCCTTCTTTGGGGGTACATCGCTGTTGATTATCGTGGGTGTCGCCCTGGATACACTGCAGCAGATCGAATCGCATCTTTTGATGCGGCATTATGACGGATTCATGCGAAGCGGTAAGCTAAAGGGGAGACGAGGTTAGCCGTTAAATAATGAAAGAGATGAGACCGCGGAAGATGCAACTGATTTTACTTGGAGCGCCAGGAACAGGAAAAGGTACCCAGGCGAGCTTTATCGCTAAAAAATACAGGATAAAACATATCTCTACCGGCGATATCTTGCGTGATGCTGTAAAAGCCGGAACCGAATTGGGGAAGAAAGCTAAAAACTTCATGGATAGCGGCGAATTGGTTCCGGATTCGGTGATGATTGGGCTGGTCAAGGAAAGGCTGACTTCACAAGATTGCGCAAGCGGATTCATACTGGATGGCTTTCCACGCACGATTCCTCAGGCTGAAGCACTTGATGGGTTTCTTGTGAAAAGGAATCAGCCGATATCGAAGGTAATTCTTCTCCATGTGGAACGAGAAGTACTGATTCAGCGCCTGACGGGCAGACGGATCTGTCGCAATTGTGGCAAAGTTTATAATATTATAACCGCTCCACCGCCTCAAGATAATAGATGCAGCGTATGTGGCGGAGAAGTTTATCGGCGTTCCGATGATTCTGAAGAAACGGTATCCAATCGTCTCGATGTTTTTGAACTTCAAACAAAACCACTGCTTGAGTATTTCGAAAAGCAGGGAAAAGTAAAGCGAGTGGATGGAAACAAGGATATCGATGCGGTTCAAAAACTAATCGAGAACGCTTTAGTTGAAGAATAACATATAATTTGAAATCAAAGTCGATTGTATTTGCTCATCTTTTGAAAAAATAATTTATTTATCTGAATCAGAAATTGGAGTGCTGAAATGGCAAAAGAAGATGCAATAAAGGTCGACGGGACAATAATTGAGACACTGCCTAACGCTTCATTTAAAGTTGAGCTAGAAAATGGGCATCGCGTGCTGGCTCATATTTCCGGCAAAATGCGAATGCACTTTATCAAAATATTGCCTGGCGACAAAGTAACAGTAGAACTTTCGCCATACGATCTTACCAGGGGACGAATTACTTATCGATATAAATAAGAAGGTGTTGGCAATAGATGATTAAAACCAGGCGATGAACCGATTGTGTGATTTGCCTTTAATGCCATTTGGGAGTTGAAGCAAAAAATGAAAGTAAGAGCTTCTGTAAAAAAAATTTGTGAATATTGCAAAATCATTCGCAGAAAAGGTGTTGTCCGAGTAATCTGCAAAAATCCCCGCCATAAGCAACGACAGGGCTAGGCAGAAATAACACCTTGAAAGTAAATATTAAACCGCAGTATCTTTAAAGGAGGCAATTTTGGCTCGTATTGCTGGCATCGATTTGCCAAGAGATAAACGAATTGAAGTGGCGCTCACATATATTTATGGAATTGGTCTGGCGCTTTCTCAACGAATTCTGAGCGAATCAGGGGTTAATCCCGATACCAGAGTGAAGGATCTGTCGAATGATGATGTGGCAAAGATCAGATCAATAATTGCAAATGAATATAAGGTGGAGGGTGCGCTTCGAACCGAGGTAACGATGAGTATCAAGCGCTTGATGGATATTGGATGTTACCGCGGTTTGAGACATCGGAGAGGATTGCCTGTCCGTGGTCAGCGAACCCATACCAATGCGCGTACCCGGCGAGGACGTCGGCGAACCGTGGGTATGAAAAAGAAAAGCTAGAATTTCGATTAATTTATAAATGCTCACTCATACGCTTATTGATTTATTAGGCAATCAAGGAGGTTTCTATTGGCTAATGTTCGTAGCAAAAAGGGTAAGAAAAAAGAGAAAGTAGATGCGAATGGCGTTGCCACGATTAAAGCCACTTTCAACAATACTATCATCTCATTAAGCGATGTATATGGTAATGTAATTTCCTGGGCAACAGCAGGTCGCGTGGGATTCAAAGGCTCAAGGAAAAGCACCCCATTCGCCGCACAATTGGCGGCAGAGTCGGCTGCAAAAGAAGCTATCGATTTAGGATTGAAGAAAATTGAAGTTTTAGTCAAAGGTCCCGGCGCGGGAAGAGAAGCGGCTGTTCGATCATTACAGGCGGCAGGTTTGATTATTACTGCGATCAAAGACGTGACTCCCATTCCACATAATGGGTGCCGTCCCCCCAAGAGACGTCGTGTTTAGCTGCGCATAAAAACGGACCTAAAATCCAATTGATATTTACATGTTTCGGAGGCTAATTAGGCTATGGCCAGATATACAGGAGCTGATTGTAAGCAGTGCCGAAGGGAAGAACAAAAGCTGTTCCTGAAAGGAACGAAATGCTTTTCAAATAAATGCCCTTTTGAAAAAAAAGGCTATGCGCCCGGACAGCATGGCAGAACGAGAAGATTCAAGCAGTCGGACTACGGCTTGCAGCTTAGAGAAAAACAGAAAGTACGTAAAATTTACGGAATTTTCGAGGCACAATTCAGGAACTATTTTAAAAAAGCTGATAGAATGCGCGGTATTACCGGCGACAACCTTATAAAGCTGCTTGAATTGCGCCTGGACAACCTTGTCTATCGGATGGGATTCGCACCTTCCCGAAAAGCTGCGCGACAACTTGTGCGCCATCGCCATTTTTGTGTGAATGGCAAAATAGTTGATATACCGGCGTTTAACGTAAGAGTCGGTGATGAAATTCAGGTCAGGGATAAAAGCAAAAAAATGGATGCTATTCATGCTTCGATTCGTCGTATTAAAGAAGGACGATTATTGCCCTGGCTCAAGCTGGAAAAAGCAACACTTATTGGTACGCTTTTAGAGGAACCGATCCGAGCTGAAATTCCACTCAATGTTAACGAGCAATTGATTGTCGAGCTTTATTCCAAATAAGCATTCGCTGCCTCATTTTTGTTGCTTCATGCAAAAGAGTCGTTTTGGATATAAACTAGATTGGCGATGACACATTGTCTATTAGGAATAAGGTATTTGGACTATAAATATGGGAGATATAAATGAGCTGGCCCAATTTTCAAATGCCGGAAAGCATAGAACTTGATGAAACGACGTATACAAATTCGTATGGAAAATTTATCGTTCAACCCCTTGAAAGAGGCTTCGGGGTTACTATCGGCAATGCTCTGAGACGCGTGTTGCTATCCTCCTTACCTGGTGCAGCGATAACCATGATTCGTATCGATAATATTTTTCATGAATTCTCGAGCATCAAAGGTGTTGTTGAAGATGTTGCAGAGATTATTTTGAATTTGAAACAAGCGCGTTTCAAATTGCTGAATAAGCGCCCGGAAAAAGTTGTCTTGAATCTCGAAGGACCACGCGATTTTAAAGCCGGGGATATTCAAAATGAAAATATGGATTTTGAAGTTCTGAATCCGGATCTTCATATCGCAACGCTGAACGAAGATGCTGAATTCAAAATGGAACTCAGAATTGGCAGAGGAAGAGGGTATGTGCCGGCAGAAGAAAATAAAATACCCGATCAGCCAATCGGTACGATTCCGATCGATGCAATTTTCAGCCCGGTGAAAAAAGTGTCGTATGACATTGAAAATACCCGTGTCGGTCAGCGAACTGACTACGAAAAATTGATGATGGAAATTGAAACCGATGGCAGTATTACCCCCGATGACGCGTTGACCTATGCAGGGAAAATTCTGAAGGATCATATTCAGCTATTCATCAATTTTGATATCGAACCGGAAGAGGAAGAAGTTTCGGAAATCGATGAAGAGGTGCTCAGAATTCGAAAACTCCTGAAGATGAGCGTTGATGAACTGGAACTATCGGTTCGCTCACACAATTGCCTGATGGCTGCCAATATTAAAACGATTGGCGATCTGGTACGCCGAGATGAACAGGAAATGCTGAAATTCAGGAACTTTGGTCGAAAATCTCTTACTGAGCTTACTGTGATCCTCGAAGAAAAAGGATTGCATTTCGGAATGGACGTCGATAAATATTTAAAGGGCGAAAACGATTAGCTGAAAATATTTTCAGGTGTAATCGGATTAGATTATTTGATTGGATTATTGTTTTGCCAAATCCTGGTAGTTAAAAGGAAGGGAAAAATGCGACATAAAAAATCAGGTCGAAAACTGGGACGAACCAAGAGCCATCGCAAAGCGACCCTGTCTAATCTGGCAACCGCTTTGTTTAGGGAAAAGAAAATTCGCACCACGACAGCGAAAGCAAAAGAGACAAGATCCTTTGCTGAAAAATTGATCACTTTCGCCAAAAAAGGCGATCTTGCTTCACGACGACAGGTGCTGCGGGTGATTAAAGATAAAGCAATCGTGCGCGAGCTGTTTGACGATATTGCGCCGGTTTTCGAAAAACGCAATGGTGGATACACCAGGATCATCAAGCTGGGGCAACGGAAGGGTGATGCTGCACCGCTTTCATATATTGAATTAGTCGATTTCGAAAAGACACAAAAAGGCGGCGAGAAAAAGAAAAAGCGTCTGCGCGATAGATTCGCCAGAAGCAAGGCGAAAAAAGAAACGGAAGTCAAGGAAGAAGTCGCCACTGAAGAACTTGATGCCCAGGAAGCAACTGTTTCTGAAGTTCAAAATGAGGATCAGCCTTCTTCGGAAAATAAGTAAGATTTAATGCGAGCCCCGAACTGCTGTTGGCTTTAGCTTTTTATACTCCATATTTTCAGGGATAAATCGAAATCGAATTTATCCCTTTTTTTTGCTAAGAGCCTATCCGAAAACCTATTTTAAAGAAATAAATGGATTCCCGATTAACAGATCTCGGGAATGACAAGGAGGGTTTTAGGATAGGCTCTAAACCTAGAGTCCTTGGGTTGATGAGTGATGAATCGGATTCCTTTGGGATTGCCGCGTTTACAAGAAAGATAATTTGTTTTAAATGGGCATCCATTGCATTCATAAAAATCAATCAGATTCCGGATCAAAGTCAATCAAAATGATATATTATCTGACACCATGGATTGAATCTGCAATTTCCGCCGTTCCCTGAATAATCACCTACAGTAAAGCGCTCAATTCGGAACTGATCATTGATAGCCAATGTTAAAAAATTATGCTGCGCATCCGCAGTTTCGCCGGATTGTTGCATAGCTCAATGCTGCTAACTCGTACAAGTGCCTGCAAGGATGAAACGATGTTCGAATTGATTCGAATTTAATCTGCCTTTTGAAGTCGGTTGCCTGAATGAACGCTGATTCATTGACTCACGTACCCTTTATTGTGAAGAAGGCGCTCATCATGCAATTTTCCAATACCAAGCAACAATTTCATAACCTGCCACATAAAACCTGATGGAAAATCTTATGCGAAAATTTATCACAAAATCAACGAAAAAAGCCGGATTGCCGCCAGGAACGCTTATTCATATAGGCGATAAAAAAGTAGACCAGACAAAAATCTCGATCATCGATTATGATGATGCCCGGCTGAATGAAAAGGAAGTTCGAACAATTGAAGAATGCTTTCCATTTAAAGACCAGCCCACCGTAACCTGGATTAATATCGACGGATTGCATGACGTTGAAGTGATTGAAAAAATCGGAAAGTACTTCGACATTCATCCGCTCATACTGGAAGATATCCTTCACACAGGTCAGCGATCAAAAATTGAAGACCTCGAGCAACATGTCTACATCGTCACCCAGATGCTCTCTCTTGATGAAGATTCGGGTGAAATTCAGGAAGAACAATTGAGCATTATATTGGGACCGAATTTTGTCATTTCATTTCAGGAAAAAGCAGGTGATGTTTTCGATCCTGTCAGGGAAAGGATTCGCACCGGGAAGGTTCGTATTCGGAAAAGCAAAGCAGACTATCTTACCTATTCCTTATTGGATACAGTCGTAGATAACTATTTCCTTATCCTGGATAAGCTTGCAGAGCGAATTGAAGTTTTAGAAGAAGAGATGTTCAATCACCCGAGCTCAGAAACCCTTAGAACGATCCACAACCTGAAAAGGCAAATCATATCATTACGAAGAACTATTTCACCTTTGAGAGAAGTTATTAGCAGGATTGAAAGGGAAGAATTTGCTCTGATTCATGAGTCAACGTCAATGTTCTATAAAGATGTATATGATCACATTTTCCAGATAATCGAAACCGTTGATACACTTCGGGATTTAGTCACCGGCTTATTCGATACCTATCTTACCAACGCCAGCAATAAAATGAACGAGATCATGAAGGTGTTGACAATCATCGCCACCATTTTTATTCCCCTGACATTTATAGCAGGTATCTATGGGATGAATTTTAAATATATTCCCGAATTGGAATGGCGCTGGGGTTACTTTTTGGTTTTATTCGTCATGCTAATTGTTTTTGCCGGTATGATTGTATATTTCCGCAGAAAAAAGTGGCTATGAGGCAGCGGGATTTAATCACACCAGGATCAAAGCATCTTTAAATCAAAGTCAAATTAGCCGGTTCTCCCGTGTAAAATTGCACCGACTTATTTCTCGATATTTACCTGATCAGTACCAGCTTGCGGCTTTGCATAGCAGATTTCAATTTCAGGACACAAAAATATATGCCGCTGGCAACGGACTGTTTGCGCTCATCTCTGCCATCCCAACGCACGGTATGATTCCCCGCCAAGTGATTCGTGTCAACGAGCACCTTGATTAGTTCACCCCTGCTGTTGTAAATGGCGATCCGCGCCGCCGCTGGATTTGGCAATCGGTAGCGGATGATGGTTTCTGAGTTGAAAGGGTTCGGGCTGTTTTGAGTCAGGATAAATTCATCCGGGAGTTCACACCGCTTTGAATTATCGATACCAGCCGGATCAGATGGGATTTTTTTCACCAGTAAAATCCAGTCCGCCTGAGTAGGTCGTTGGGGAATCAGCCAAGCGGCACTGCCCTGCCGGAGCGTATCGATGAGCGTGTAATGTCCGTCCCGCGGATTAAACCACTTTGCAAGGTATACGGCGCTGGTGTCCAGATTTTTTAATGTGCCGGTCAATTTTGAATCGCTAAAGAAGAAAACGACGAACGTCTTTTGCTTATCGGATGAAAGCAGCGATCTTGCCGGGTCAAAAAATGCGCCCCAATTGCGATCATCAAATCGGGGCGTGAGTTTCCACCATTCCAGGCTGGTGTATAAATTTTTGAAATGGGTCAATTGGTCGCCCGTTTCCAGATTTGCACCATCAAACCACCAGAAGTAGCGTTCTGGCATTTGATAGCCGGTTCCGTAATCCGGGGGATCGTCGGGTTTCGAATAAATATCGTTCCATACGCCATTAACGCCGTAGCCATAGCCGTAAATCCCATATTGGAAAGCCTTGTAAGCCTGAGCCAATGCCCCACGTGCATCCGTCCAAAATTGATCATATTGTCCCTCGTATAAAACCAGTGGCTTGGTGGGGGATGAATTCCAAAATCCTTTGGCAATTTTCATATCCGTCATTTCACCCTGCCATTGAATCGCCCAACCATGATGATACGGCTTGTCGCACCACCAGGAATTTTCCCAGGTGGTCGAATGGGTATTTTCTGAATGTGGCATAATCGGATGGTGATAATCGTCATTTTCCAGAATGCCCTGTCCCACTGCGAACCATTTCGTAATTGTTTCAGCCGTATATGCGCCGTACATATTTTTATCGATTTCCTGGGCAATCGTCCAGATGACGGGATATGCCCCATAACGCGCGACCCAATACCGGGCAAGCCGCGCCATGTACGTTTCGGTAAAAACCGGGAAATAGACAGGATTTGTCGCCCAATCTACCTGGGCATTGGCATGTACCAGCCCTTGATCGGCGATGTATTTGAATTTCCGATCAAGGTTGGCAAAGCCGGCAGAGTCAGCACTGGTGAAGCCATCGCGCAGATCGGCGACAAGCTCTTCGTCTGCCCCGTCGTGAGTGCCACCACCGTGTGGCTGCCAAATTGGCTCGGATTGGTATACGGTAAATCCCTGCTGAACGCGTTTATCCACCGTGTATTTGAATTGGGAAGCAACTTCCGGCGCATTCGAAATCTCGAAACGTTCGTGCGGCAAAATCCAGTGGGTATCGCCCAGGTAGAAAAAGGGCGTGCAGTCAGCGTAGGTCAGGTATCTGCCACAGGCGCTGATTTTCAAAAAGCCGTGTTGATAAATCGCTAAATCGCCGGAATAAGCGCGGCACTCGATTGTCCGGGTGACTTGATGCAAGCCGCTGTTACTGGTATCAGTTGCAGCGGTGGTCATCATCCATAAGCCGGTTTCAGGCGGTGAAAACCTGATTTTCCAGGTCAGACCCCCATCCCAGAATGCCGGACGGCTGATTTTATTTCCGTCTGATCCGGAGAAGAATGCGGTAACGTCTACATCATAAAACGGATCGTTATAAGGATGAGTACTGCTGAGTTCAATTTCGATCGCCCGCCATCTTTGAATTTCAAAATCAGCAGCGAACGAATTTGAAATAACAAACGCCAAACCGATCAGCGAAATAAGGAGAACTATTTGGGACGTTGAAGTTGTTATCAGGCGTCTTGACATGGAACCTCCGGGAACGATGACAATGACTATTTTTTCTCCGGGAGCAACGAATCAGTGGCAAACTGAATCAATCATCGCAATGCGATTTTCGCCGGGAGTTTATACCGGAATAATTAAAATGAAAATATTAATTCATGC
>JAFGMA010000153.1 GCA_016927835.1 Candidatus Zhuqueibacterota bacterium
AAAAAAAGAGAACCTTTGAAAATGCGAAGTGGAATTGGGGGATACATGATTGTGAAAGAACGGCAAGCCACTGAAATGCTGGTGAGAACTGAAATCAAAATTTCTCACTCAGCCCAACCGATTAATCCACATTTTAAAATTAAGGAAATGGTTCATGAAAGAAATCTTGCTTACGCTCCTGTTTTTGATTCCGCTGTGCATGTGCATGCAATCAAAACCCAAAATCGCCACCGGTATTTCCGTGCAGCAGGATTTATTCAACACCGCCCTGCGACCGGGTGTGGCTTGCTTTCGGATTCCGGCACTGGTCACTGCCCCGAATGGCGATTTAGTGGCGGCGATCGACGAACGCGTGCCCTCGTGCAATGATCTCGGCAAAAATCCGAATATTAATATTGTCATTCGTCGCAGTCAGGATGACGGAAGCACCTGGTCGGAAATCGAAACTGTGGCAGATTATCCGTCGGGTCAATCCGCCTCCGATCCCTCAATGATTGTGGATGAAGTGACCGGTGAAATACTTCTCTTTTACAATTTTATGGACGTGGCGCAGGCTCCGGGTATTTATCACCTGCACGTGTTGAAAAGTGGTGACAACGGTCAGACATGGTCGCCGCCGCAGGACCTGACTCCGCAAATAACCAAACCCAAGTGGCAGCACGATTTTAAATTTATCACCTCCGGTCGGGGTATTCAGACACGCGACGGGTGGTTGCTGCACACAATGGTCAATCTCGACCACGGCTTACACCTATTCGGCAGCCGGGATCACGGCGAAAGCTGGTTCCTGCTGGAAACGCCAATCGAACCGGGGGACGAATCGAAAGTGGTGGAACTGGCTGATGGTCGCTGGATGATTAACAGCCGCGTGAAAGGCTGCGGCATGCGCTACGTTCACATTTCTGCCGACCAGGGAAAAACATGGCAGACGCAGCCCGAACCACAACTGACGGATCCCGCCTGCAATGCGAGCCTGATTCGTTACTCGTCTGCTGCCGCGGGCGCAAAGAAAAATCGCCTCCTTTTTTCCAACGCCAACCGGTCGGACGCGCGGGCGAATATGACTGTGCGCATCAGTTACGACGAAGGCAAAACCTGGTCGGCGGGAAGAACGATCTACGCCGGTCACTCAGCCTACTCATCGTTGACCGTGCTCCGGAACGGAGAAATCGGATTGCTATTCGAGAAAGACGATCACACGCAGAATATCTTCGTTCGATTTTCGCTGGCGTGGCTAACGGACGGCGCGGATCAGACTCCGGAATATAAAAGTCAGGCAAAATAAAAGAAATCCGGGTAATGCTTTAGATATTGGTAGCATCGTTTAGCCTTTCAAAGGTTCCAAACCTTTGAAAGGCTATCTCTGAGGCATTTCCAACTTTCAGAAGAATTTACTTGCATTTTATATTAAATTTGCCTATATTTTTCCACTTTTCAAACAACAACCCCTGACAAAAATTTAAACGCAATTCGAACGATGAGGTCAATACCAAAAATCAAGGGCGATCGTTTTTCGCCTACTCTGTTTGCTAAATCTTCCGGTCAATATAATTCTGGCGAAGCAATGTGCTCCTTTGACCTACGTAAGCTACAATTGCTATCTCTATTTTCATTCTAACTTTACACTCCAGCCTTAACATTAAGAAATAATTTAACTCAAATATAAATTTTTGATAAACCCGCTTCCTTAATGATAAGTTTGGCGGGTTTTTTTATGATTACCATAATCGATGAGGGACATACCAATGAAGGAATACGACTTTAACAAAATCGAAAGCAAGTGGCAGGCAATCTGGGAGAAGGAACAATACTATCGAACGAATTTGGACAAAAGTGACACCAAGATGTACTGCCTGGTGATGTTCCCCTATCCTTCCGGCGAAAAATTGCACATCGGTCACTGGTATAATTTCGGACCTACCGACACATGGGCTCGTTTCAAAAAATTGCAGGGCTACAATGTATTCGAACCAATTGGCTATGATGCGTTTGGATTGCCCGCTGAGAATTACGCGATTAAAAAAGGCGTTCACCCCGCCCAGAGCACTGCGGAAAATATCGCATATTTCCGCAAACAACTCAAAGCCATCGGAGCGATGTATGATTGGGATAAAGAGATAAATACCAGTTCAATCGAATATTATCGCTGGACCCAGTGGTTATTTTTGCAGCTCTATCACAAAGGTCTGGCGTATCGCAAAAAAGCACCGGTGAACTGGTGCCCGCAATGCAAAACCGTGCTGGCAAACGAACAGGCTGAGGGCGGAACCTGTGAACGCTGCGGGTCGGATGTATTTAAAAAGGATCTGGAACAATGGTTTTTCAAAATTACGGATTATGCTGAACGATTGCTGGAAGGTCACGACCGGATCAATTGGCCCGAAAAAACCATTCTGATGCAAAAAAACTGGATAGGTCGCAGCGAAGGCACGCAAATCCGGTTCGATATCGCTGATTTTGATGAGCATATTGAGGTTTTTACCACCCGACCGGATACGCTGTTTGGCGTGACCTACATGACATTTGCGCCCGAACACCCTTTGGTTAAACGAATCACCACACCCGACCAGATGGCTCAGGTGAAAACTTATATTGCCGAAACCCAAAAGGCGAGTGACATCGACCGCACTTCAACGGAGCGCGAAAAAACCGGCGTCTTCACCGGTGCCTTCGCCATCAATCCGGTGAATGATGAAAAAGTGCCGATCTGGATTTCGGATTATGTTTTGTTGAGCTACGGAACCGGGGCTGTGATGGCGGTTCCGGCACACGATCAGCGCGACTTCGAATTTGCCCAAAAATTTGACTTGCCGATCCGCGAAGTCATCAGCAAAGACGGACACCCTCGCGTCGAACTAATGACGGACGCTTATGTTGATCCGGGAATTATGATCAATTCAGCTCAATTCAATGGATTGGATTCGGTCGTGGGTAAGGAAAAAGTGACCGATTGGCTGATTTCGATGGAGCGCGGATCGCGCACCGTGAATTACAAATTGCGCGACTGGCTGATCTCGCGGCAACGGTACTGGGGTGCGCCGATTCCTATCATTTATTGTGAGACGTGCGGCGAAGTGCCGGTACCAGAGGAGCAATTACCCGTGGAATTGCCGCGCGATGTAAAATTCACCGGGACCGGCGAATCACCATTGACAACCAATCCGGATTTCGTCAATACAACCTGCCCCAAATGCGGCGGTCCGGGCAGGCGTGAGGTGGATACGATGGATACGTTCGTGTGCTCTTCCTGGTACTTTCTGCGCTATCCCAACCCGCGATACGCAAAAGGACCGTTCGATCCGAAAATCATAAAAAAATGGCTGCCCGTGGATCAATACGTGGGCGGCGCAGAACACGCAACGATGCACTTGCTGTACGCGCGATTTTTCACAAAAGTATTATACGACCTGAAATTGATCGATTTCGACGAACCGTTCACCCGGCTCGTCCACCAGGGCATTATCACCCACGAAGGCGAAAAAATGTCGAAAACCCGGGGCAACGTGGTTAACCCGGATCAATTCATCGAAAAGTATGGCGCCGATTGCTTTCGCATGTACATGATGTTCATGGGCTCATATACCGACGGCGGCGACTGGAACGACGAGGGTATCAACGGGCTCTATCGCTTTATCAACCGATTCTGGCGGCTCATCCAGCAATTGAATGAGATCGAAACCAATGGCGCAGAGCAGAAACTGTGCAAAGAACTGAATCGCGTCCAACATTATTCCATTAAAATGACAACCATCGATCTGGAGCGTTTCCACTTCAACACCTGCATCAGCCGCATCATGGAATTGGTGAATGCCACCTATTTGTACATTCAGGATGTGCCGGCGGAGCAGCAAAACAAAAAAGTGCTGGAAGACATCAAGATCAATTTAATCAAATTGATGGCACCGTTTGCACCACATACCTGCGAGGAACTCTGGGAACAGACCGGGCATTCCGGAACCATTTTCGATAGTTCCTGGCCCCAACATGACGAGAACATGCTCGTCGCCGAGACAGCAACCATTGCGATTCAAATCAATGGGAAGCTGCGTTCGGAAATTCAGGCGCCGGTGGATGCTGAAAAAGAACCGGTGATGGAAATCGCCATGGCAGAGCCGAAAGTGAAAAAGTACACCCAGGGCAAAACAATTTTCAAGGTGATCCATGTGAAGAATAAGCTGGTGAATTTGGTCGTGAGATAATGCGGTTGGTTCAATTCGGATTTATCATTTTAAGAAATTGAATTTTAACAATTTTGGCGGGATGACCAGGATGCACAGGATGGGGCTTGGAAGGCCCTTCATCCGTAATAGTTACACTTGATACTTGAACCTGCGAGATATACCATTTGAAAGAATAACCAAAAGGGTAAAATAAAATGAAAATAGTTGAAACACTATCACAATCAAGTGACTATCCTGTTATTGAAATTCATGCTGCCAAATACATTGGTGATGATGCGCTACGAATACAATTTAATAATGGATTCGAAAGATTGGTTGATTTTAAGCCATTTTTATTGAAAAGCCATCATCCTTCAATAAGCAAATATTTGGACGAGGAAAAATTCAAGCAATTTAAAATAATTGATGGAAATTTGAATTGGAATGATTACGATTTAATTTTTCCTATTTCAGATTTATTTGAAGATAACATTAATTGAGCCGGATGACAATGTGATTCAGCTAGTTTGCAAAATCAAACCTAAAAGCTTCCCATACGGTTGAGTCAAAATATTATAAACGATCTACATCAAACTGGAATTACGTATTCAAAATGGATTTCGCTCAGTTTATGGTAAATTAATAGGGACTTTTTGGGCAGAACCTGATTGGTGCTTCTAACCTGATAGCTAGCCTCGAAAACCGATTCATCATTCTAAATTCAGGAAATAATCATGAGCCAAAAACCGAAACCTCAGCCAGAACCTCCGTTTGTAGTGCACCTTATCGGGCACGCGCATCTCGATCTCGCATATCGCTGGCGCTGGTCGGAAACGGTCAATTATGCCGCGGTCGAAACCGTAGAACGTGTGCTGCAATTGATGGAAGAAAATCCTGAACTGACATTCGCCCAGAGCCAGATGGCGCTGTACGAGGCAATCGAGCAGCAGCAGCCTGAATTATTCCGGCGAATCAAAAAACAGATCGAAGCGGGACGCTGGATTGTCGTGGGCGGCATGTGGGTGGAATCCGATATGAATATGCCCTGCGGCGAATCATTGATTAGGCAGTTTCTTGTCGGTCGCCGGTATGCGCGACAAAAATTGGAAACCGATTCAACCATCGCCTGGTTACCGGATGTCTTCGGTCACAATGCCAATTTACCGCAAATTTTAGCCGGTTGCGGCATCACCACGTACGTTGCGCGCCGCTGCCTGCCCGAGGATTCGCCCATTTTCTGGTGGGAAGGACCGGATGGGTCGCGCATCCTCGTGTATCGCTTTCCCGGTGGCTATAGCAGCAAACTGGATACTCAACTTATCGAACGCATCTCGGAGTGGGCAACCGGAACATCCTATCGACAGGCGCTCGTTTTGTATGGCGACGGCGATCATGGCGGCGGACCCCGGCGCACAGATTTAGCCGGTCTGGAGCAACTCAAATCGCAAAAACATGACCTGAAGTTTCGATTCGGGACGCCGGAAGCATTTTTCAAAACTCTCGCCCAACGGACAGAATCCCTGCCGGTGATCCGAGGCGAGTTGAATTTTTTTGCCAGGGGCTGTTACACCACACAGGCACGCACCAAGTGGATTAATCGCAAAAGCGAGAATCTGCTCCTCACCGCCGAAAAGTTTGCAGTGAATGCGCTCTTCATTCATCGCAAATCGGCAGGGCAACGCTTCGAATTGCTGGATGCATGGAAAAAGCTGCTCTGGGTGCAATTCCACGACAATCTGCCGGGCACATCCATTGGTCCGGTTTATGACGACAACGAGCTGCTTTACAAAGAAATTGAAGCGGAAGCCAACGATATATTAAATGAAGCATTGGAAATAATCGGCGCGCGACTCGATACACGCGGCGAAGGTGTGCCTGTTGTCGTATTCAATCCGCTTTCATGGGAGCGAACCGAAACCGTGGAAGCGATTGTAAAATTTAGAAATCCGGTGGAGCACCTCATCGCACGCGATGAAGACGGCAACACGACGCCGGTACACATAAGTGAAAACGGGCAGGCGGCGTACGGCTGGCATAGCTATCGCATCCTTTTCACAGCGGAAGCCGTGCCCTCGATTGGTTACCGGCTATTTAAAATACTGCCCGGAAATATGGATTCTCCTGTTTCTCCGGTTCGCGCCACACAAGCCTCGCTCGAGAACGAATTCTTAAAAATAGCAATTGATCCTCAAACCGGCGATATCACGCAAATTTTCGATAAATCGAGCCACAGGGAGACTTTATCCGCCAGCGCCGGGTTGCGGATTATCCCTGAAATGAAAATCAATACTGCATGGACAATCATGGAAACAGGCGAAAGCATTCGCCCGAACCTGATCGAACAGATCGAGGTGACAGAGAATGGTCCCGTCCGGTGCAGCCTGCAACTCACGTCTCATTTTGGTGAGTCAACATTCATTCTAACCCTGTCTCTGATGCGCCATTCGCCCGTGCTTCATTGCCATCTCAAAGCGGACTGGCACGAGAGCGATGCTTGCCTTAAAGCAATATTCCCGACGAATCTTTTCGATGGCAAAGCCGCTTTTGAAATTCCGTTCGGGCATATTGAACGCTCGGCGAACGGTGACGAAGTACCCGCTCTCAAATGGATCGACCTTTCAAATCAAACACACGGGTGCAGCCTGCTAAATGACTGCAAATATGGATTCAATGTGGATGGAAATGTGATGCGAATGACTCTGCTGCGCGGGGCAGTCGATATGGACGCGCGTGCTGATGAGGGGGAGCTTGAGATGTCGTTCCGGTACTATCCGCATGCCGGTGACTGGCGGAAGGCACGCACGATTCAGCGCGCCAATGAATTGAATGTATCGCTCATTGCCAGAACCGAACGCATCCACGAAGGCAGCCAGGCGGGTTGGGGCACTCCCCCGGAAGGTCCCTTGCCTGCAAAATTCTCGTTTTTGAAGATCGAGCCGGCATCGCTTATCGTCACCGCCATGAAACCGACTGAAGAGCAGTTCGGTCCGCCGGATGTTGTTATTCGGTTCTATGAAACGGTGGGACAAGCTGTCACCGCAAAAATCATTTTTCCGGTGGCGCTGACAGAAGCGCACGAATGTAATATGCTGGAAGAATCGGTGAAAGAAAGCCCAATCAAATTCGAAGGTAACCAGGTTTGTATACCTGTTGGCGCTTACGAAATAAAAACGCTGCATGTCAAATATGCGGCGCGTTTTGCGGGTCCGTTGGGAGGCGAATGGGAAGGAATGGAATTTGACGCATAAAATGCACCTCGCCTTTTTACCTCTAATCGCCACACTTATATTTTTTTTACCCTCTCGATTAGCTTTTCATATCGATTTAATCATGCTATCTGGCATATTGATTGCCTTATAAGGAATTGAACCGGCGCTTTTCTTTTTGCGAATAGCCGGTCAGCAGTTCGCTGTAAATTTGTAAGGTATTAATTTTTTGAACATTAATTATACAATACTAAATAATTTTTATCGGTTCAGGAAACCAATTTCCAATTTATAATTACGTGAATGTGATACGCAAAAGATAATAATTACAGATATGAATCCGAGGGGAAGCAATGGAAACTCGCAAAGCATTCGACTATGAAATCAAGTTCCACGATTTGATACGCAATGAATTTTTAAGCATTTCGACTGAGAATTCGGTGTACCTGCTGGAAGTGCTGGCTGAAAACGATTTCATCGTTCGCGGCGGCTGGTTCGATAAACATGGGCTTTCTCCGTGCCGCGTGGGAATTGAAGGTACAACCTGGGGCGTTGGGGATGTATTCACGGATATTGCAGCGGCAGCGGGCATGCGGATCAAATTCAAGAACGGAATTATAACCAGTCCGATCAAATCTGTCGAGCGATTGATTTCATTGGCGTGGCATCAGCTTTAGCGCCTTCAAACTGCGTGGAAGCGAACCAGGATAAACAAGGATCTCCATGTAATAAAAAAGGGACTATCTCCGAAAAATTAGGGATAGTCCCTTTTGTTATTGAATTCAGAATTCCGCAAATGGCAGCTTAGAACTTATATTCAAAACCTGTCATAATGTTATACACTTTCATGGCATAATCACCTGCCAGGTTATCATAACTATTTTCCGTAGCATTAAAAATATAATTATCAATAGTTTTATCGCCAATCAATATCGTTTCATAGCTGAGGTGCCAGGCAATGGGTCCGAAATTATATTGCAAGCCCAGGTTGACCGCGCTACGTGTGTTGATATCCGGTATGGTGGGCGACATGGTTTCATCGGGAACTGCGGCTTCTTCATAATAGTATCCACCGCGCAGGGTCGCAATCCCCAATTTATACTCGGCTCCGACGCCGAACCGCATACCATCCTTCCAATTTTCGATCAGGTTGCTCACGTCGCCGTCTTCCAAATCAATTTTGATAATATCCCAGGCAGACCATTTTGTCATCGAGAAATCGGCTGAAACCAGCAAATTTTTGATGCCGCTATAGGCAATGCCCACTCCGAATTCCATCGGCAGGGGAAGCTTGGTATCGCCCCCCATATCTGCATAAACCACAGAGCTTCCGCCTGAATAATAGTTGAGTAAAACACCATAAGACGCCGAATCCAGTTCCCCGCTTTCCAGCTTTGACTTGACAATACCCGGGAGGAATTTTTTGATCAACGTATTTGCTGTATCCAGATCGGCGAAATAAGCAGTTGCGTTAATCTTGCCGTCGATCGAGATATCGCTGTAATACCGCGCTGACAAACCTACTTTCAGGTTTTCAGTAACATTGAACATGACGCCGAGATTGCCGCCGTATCCCATACCGGTTCCCTTCAATTCGGAGTCGATCAGGAGATGATTAAACTCCGGCGCATCAGCCCCGACTGGCAGAAGATTTCTCCGGGTAAAACCAGCGATATCAGGGGTTATCAAGTAAGGATTTGGTACATATTTAGGTGTCCTGATAATGATGTCCGCATAAACAAGGCTTACTCCGACACCGAGTGAGAGCCGATCACTCACCTTGTAGGCGATGGTCGGATGAAAATCCATGATCTTTAAATCATCCTCATAATCGATTTTGGGAAACGTGCTATTATATTTTTCTGTATTTAAAAGATCCCATTTTGCTCCCAACCCAAACGGAACATAGAAAGCAAAACCAAGTGTCAAATTTTCCATGCCATACGTAATGCCAAACGCGGGAATGTAAAATGTTCGCGGTTCGTTGTCGGTAGCACTGGTTTTCATATTGCTAAAATCCGTTGTTAAATAATCATATTCCCCGGTTGGGATTCCAAACATATTTGTCTGCGCGAGCGCGTAATTCCATTCTTTAGGTGTAAAGGTAGCGGTAGGCTTAATCAGTTCAAGGCTCATGCCAAATTTTAAGCCTTCAATTTGGGTAATGCCAGCCGGATTCCAGAACATGGCACTCCAGTCATCGGCAACCGCCCGATAACACCCAGCCAGCGCAGTTGCTCGTGCGCCGATACCTGTGAGCCCGACTCCAGAAGCAAAAATCGTTGATGAAGAGATGATAATGATACCCATTAATCCAAGAGTAAACAGAAGTTTAAACCTCATTCGAAAGCCCTCCTCCGTTCTAGTGGTATAGCTTAGTCTAAATTAGTTTCCTCGAGTCACATAAATTGACTGCCAATTAAAATGTTGCATGAATCTGCTCGGGATGTATCATCACCTCCTCTCCAATCGTCTGCGCTTTTTTTGCAGCCTTATGCCAATTTTCAATATGACAGAATTATGTCATTTCTGTTAAATCAAATATGCTAAAAAAAATTGATTTTGTCAACATTTATTTTCCTGCTAATTCAACTCTATTAAATTAAAATGCTTAACATATACTCGCATCTTTGAAGCTCAATAAGAAAGTGCGGAATTCGGCGGAACGAATGGTTACAAAATCACAAATTAATCGTTGCATTTTCTCAATAATTTGCATACATTTTGTAAAATTAATCTCAAACCATTTTGAACAGGGTGGGCTATGAAAAAGACACACCAACTCATTGGAACCATTTGTATTGTGACAATCGCTGTTGTACTCGCCTGCAAAATCGATCACGGGCTCGAACCGATTAATAGCGGCTTCAGCGGCACGATTCATTACCATAATGCCTGGCCCGATTCGCTCAATGAGGTACGGCTGGTGACAACCATGATTAGCTTCGAAGAGCTTTTCGCTTCAATCTCAAAAGGCGATGTAACAAAATTACTATTCAGCGAGCCGCTGCCAACTTATGTTGACTCGTGCCAGTATACTTTCTGGACGAAACCGGCGACTTATTCTGTTGTCATGCTGGCTGGCAAAAGAAGCAGCGAAAAATGGTCTGAAAAAAGTATTCTGTCAATCTATCCCAACATCATTGCACCCCGATCAGTCGTTATCCCGGATAAAGAAACGGTGGTGGAACATATTGATTTAACTGTCCGTTTCAAGTAGCTTTCATCAACTTAAACATTTCTAATTGGAAGAAAATTTTGAATTAATTTCTAAATACAGGCGATCCAAATGAAAACGATACAAATATTGGCGCGGCTGATTTGCTTCATAGTGTTTATCGGGTACGTGAGTGACTGCTATGCCCAGCATAAACCGAAGGGCTCGCTTTCGGGCAAAGTACAAAATGCACAAACCAGGGAGCCACTGCCCGGCGCAAATATCATCTTGCTAAACACCATGATGGGCACTTCATCCGATTTGAAAGGCGATTTTTACCTGCAGAATATCCCGGTTGGTACGTACGTGGTAAGAGCGACGATGATGGGGTATAAAAGCCAAACCATCGAAATCGCAATTACAGCGGATAAAACAGCGGTAATCAAATTCGAACTGCCGGAAACAGTGCTGGAAACTGCGGCGCTCGTGGTTACCGCCACCAAAAGGCGGCAGGCGCTGCAGGATTCGCCCAACAGCCTCACACTGGTGACATCGAAAGATATTGAGCGCGCCAACGAAGCCTATCTAGACGAATCTCTGAAATACGCGCCAGGTGTCAATTTCACAGTCAGCAACGTTAACATCCGCGGCTCTTCCGGCTTCAGTCGTGGTGCCGGCAGCCGAGTTCTGTTCATGGTCGACGGAATTCCGATGATGCCCGGCGATAGCGGCGACATTAAGTGGGATGTGCTTCCCGTTACACAGGTGCAACAGGTGGAAATTGTAAAAGGCGCGGGTTCAGCGCTTTACGGTTCATTTGCCCTGGGCGGCATCATCAATGTGATCAGCAAAGAGCCTTCGCTTGAACCCGAAACGAATGTGCGCATTGCAAGCGGCGTTTACGATGAACCATACTGGGCGGAATGGCAATGGACGGACCGGGTGCTGCATTTCAGCCAGATAGACGTCAGCCATTCACAGGGCTGGAACAATACGCATGTTTTGATGTCGGCAGGCGCATATTCAACCACCGGATATCAGGAAAATGGGCATCAACACAAATGGAATTGGCTCGGTAAAGTTACACAGAAAATTGATTCAGAAAGAACCCTGATTTTGAATGCGCGGCTGAATCTTCGCAAAGGCGGCGAGATCATTTTATGGAAAAACCAGCATGAAGCGCTGACAGTAGGCGAAGAAAGCCTGAACGACGAAACGCATTCGTACAAAGCAAACTTCAGCGTGATCTACAAAGGTATTGTGAACAAACGATTGGCATATCAAATCAGATCGGCTTATCTGGAGAATCATTGGGAAAACCATTTTCATGATAATAGCGACTATTCAACCGGGCGCAATTTTCGCATGGAGGTTCAAACAGACCTGCAATTGACTTCCAGACATGTTTTGACGTACGGTCTTGAAAATGTATACGATTTTGTAAATGCATCGATTTTTCGGCAGCATAACGCATTTGCGGTTGGCATCTACCTTCAAGATGAATATAAAATTTCGAGCAGCTTGACCGCCACCACAGGCTTGCGCTACGATCACCACCAGATTGATTTCAAATCACAAAAAGATGAGTTAAGCCCGAAATTGGGGCTCGTTTTGCGCCCGAATCTGCTCACATCAATTCGTGGCTCTGTCGGGCGGGGATTTCGCGCGCCAACCGTGGCAGAAATGTTTACCCGAACGTATGTTTCGGGTTTTCGGGTGGAACCCAATGAAACTCTCAAAGCGGAGCGCTCGTGGTCTTATGAAGTAGGTGTTAATCAAATTTTAGGGGAAAATGTCATGGCAGACGTTGCCATATTTCAAAATGATTATTGGGATTTAATCGAAGGGCAACAGGATACTTCACAGACCATCAGCTTTCAGAATTTGACTCGGGCGCGAATTCGTGGCGCCGAATTCAATATTAAAAGCCGATGGTGGCAAAATCGTATCGGGATTGATTTAAATTACACATATTTGGATCCGAGAGATTTGGATTTGGACAAGCCATTGGGTTATCGGGCAGATAATATGGTAACGATTTCCACGAGTTTCAATTTCGGTATCTTTGCTACAAATATTGATTATCGCTATCTGAGCCGTTATGAGAGTGTTAAAATATATCCTGATGATGATCGTGTCCCCCAAAAAGTATTGGATTGCAAAATCGCTGCGGACTGGAGGGACTATAAAATAGCTTTTGACGTCGATAATTTATTCCAATATCATTATGTAATGGTCGAAAGGAATATCGCACCGATTCGACGGTATATGCTCACGTTCACTGCAACGTATTGAAAATTCCCGGGCACAACAAATTTATAAATAAAAAAGGGACAGCCAGCGTTCATAATGACCGTCCCTTCCGTGTATTTACAGGCACTTCACAGCAAATATTAAAACCACAAAGGCTCTACATTCACTCAATGAGCAAATGAGTTCTTTTTGCACCGCATTAAAAATAAAGATTTACTCCACTGCTGCCCGCTCTTCCTCACTATTTTCCTGAAATAGCCTCAAAAACCAATCCCATCCCAATAAAATGGTTCCGCAATTTCAGTGCAATTTTTTGCCTGAAATGAAACAACAAAAAAATTACAGCACAAATTTATTCGTCGTTTTCTTCGATAAAGTGCATTGGATTATTATGAATATCGTCCTCCCGGATCTCGAAATGGACATGAGGACCCGTTGACCTCCCTGTTGATCCCAATAGAGCAATTTCCTGATAACGCTTGACCATTTGATTTTCTTTAACCTTGAGCACCATGCAATGACCGTAATAGCTATAATAGCCATTCAAATGATCGATAATCACCAGGTAACCATATCCGGATGACCAGCCCGCAAACAAAACCCTGCCTGCAGCACACGCTCTTAGCGGAATACCCAACGGTCCCGCAATATCGACTCCCCGATGCGGTCCCTTACGCGGTCCACCGAGATGCGGTCGGATGACGCCGTACCGACTGGTGATCGCACCGTCCAATGGAAGAATAGAGGGAGTATGAGCCCATGCTTCATACTTTTCACTCATATCTTGATAGCATTTATCAGCAAACTGCTGATTCCGCTTCACTTTCGATTCCAATTCATCGATCGCGAAGAAAATAGCTTGTAGGTCTTTGCCCGTTATTGTTACTGCCTTTTCGTTGCTCGCATTGACATGTTGGTGAAGCTGGGAGAGATCGCCGGATTTTTCTTCCCACAATGAGAAACGACGCGTAATTACAAAGTTATCTGCAGAAAGTGTGTTCGGATCGTCGGGTGAAGTCTCCGTAACCAGAGATACTTCTTCCAGGAAATCTTCTTCCTGTTTAATGCTCAGATCGAGCTTCTTCAAATTCAGCTTCACGGAATTTAGTCGAGTTATGAGAGAAGCATTGTCCGAATGAATGCTTTTCAACTGCCAATGATGATAAAATGCAATCGCTTGATTGAGGAAAATAAATGCGCCCACAGACAAAGCACAAAAAGCTGATAAAACGATTAAAACAAGCGTAATTTTAGAAAATAGCAAATAGCGAGGTGAACGATTAGTCGCAAAAGGTAGGAAAATAATTTCTACTTTTTGCATTGAATACTATCCTCCCAACGAAATTATCAATGATTGGTGAATCGATGAATTAGTCTATTCTGCACAGATCGTATAAAAAAGAGAGCGAGATAAAATCTGCTATAAAAAGTTAATTTGGAACGTTAGCTTTAGCTTTTTAAATACTTTGAATATACGATTTATTTAATCGCTTTTCCTGATAAGAATTCCAATCCGACAGAATGGTTGTTGCCAAATAATGGGGATTTTGTTAATTACTCCAGAACTGCCAAAACTGCAGCCTATGGTGTGGCGTTTGGAAGGAATTTCAACTTAATCCTTTAAGGCGAAATTCACCAACGAATAAATCGTTAGAATGTGTTGGAATGACTTTTTCCTCCCACCGAAAAAGTAGTACCAGATATCCACAGCAACCGGGTGCAAACACACGCTTCAATATCTTGCCTTTTTCTCCCTTATCTCCTGGCAAAATATTATTGGCTCTCATCCTCCTCCTTCCGATAACACGAATCCCACACCGCTAAAAGAAGATTCATATTACATACAACAGATTATGAGGCACGAACAGAAATCAGACAATCGCCTTTCAATCACCTCCTTAAAATAGGTTATTTCAACATTAATTCTTTATAAGTGCCAGGTTTATATATTTACGGATCTTAGAAATAGAGTCGCCCTCATCAATGCAAGCGAACGCACCCGCTTTAATGTATTGCTCTTTTCTCACATCGCTTGATTTGGATACGATAATAATTACGGGTATTTGCGGTTTTATCTCGTGAATGTTCAGCATTAGTTCGATATCATCAATCAACGAATTTACCAAATGGGAAATGACAACCTGAATCCGATTTTTCCTCAACAATTCTAATCCTTCAATGCCATTTTGAGCAAAGATAAACTTAAAATTGTTTTCTTTTTCGACAGGCGCAATCTTCCTTTGAAATGCAACACTGGTATTTGCGACTAATATTCTATTCATCCATTAGCCCAAATCGTCGATCAAAAAGGTGGAGCGAGTAATTATTTACAAATTGAAAAATTTTTAGCGAGAGAGCGTAATTAGCAAAATATGTTCCAGAATATTAAAATTATTAAAATGAGAAAGGAAGCAACGCTATATCTTCATTTTTATCAATATATTATATGGATTTAAAAAAGGGAGCAATTTCAAAAAAGGGAGAGCTGCCTGTGATAAGAATCACCAAAATGGGTAAGCATTATACACAAAACGTCATAAACGCAACGAAAACGGGTAAGATTTATACATAATATGCACACCCCGCGCTACACGCTATCAGCGCTGACGATGGAGAATTACAAAAGTGTAATTCTTACACATCATTCAGTGCGGGGAAAAATAGTAAACCTGGTTCACCAAATTTTGATTCCAAAAACGCCTTCGGCTTCTAAATATCATCTACACTGAAAAACTAGAATCTCGAACAATGCGTCATTATTGTGCCAGGTTGAATATTAAAATTCAGCTTGCATTCGTCAGCTTTAATGCAGCATATCGTCAAGCGCATGCTCTTTAATTTTATTATATAGTGATTTTCGGCTTATCTTCAACGCCTTTGCAGTTTCTTGTTTATTACCATTGAAGTGAAACAACGTCTCTTTAATCAATGTTTTTTCTACCTCTTTCAGGGATGAACCCACTTTTATACGCATATAAGCCGAATTGTCATCATCTTCATTGATGATTCTCCCCGGGAAATGACGTGCAGTGATATTTCCATCCTCACATAACACAACCGCCCTGTGAATGACGTTTTTCAGTTCTCGCACATTTCCAGGCCAATGGTAATTTATGAGTCGCGTATAAATTTCTTCTGAGAGAGGCTTGAACTTTTTTTTATATGTTTTACCATATATTCGAAGGTATTCATTCGCAATAATCGGTATATCTTCTTTTCGTTCTCTCAGCGGCGGGATATTCAAGGTTACGACATTGAACCGGTAATACAAATCTTCCCGAAACTGCCCTTCTTTTACCAGTTCCAGCAAATCTTTATTCGTCGCCCCAATAACCCGAACATCGACCGGGATTGAATTTCTGGCACCCACCGGATGAATGTGTCTGCTTTCCAAAACCCTTAAAAGGCTAATTTGGGTCCGCTGATCCATGGTGCTTATTTCATCCATGAACAGAGTTCCGCCATTCGCCCTTTCAAACCGCCCTTCTTTGCGCTCATGCGCCCCGGTATATGCTCCTTTTTCGTGACCAAAAAGCTCACTGATTACCAGCTCGGGCGAAATTGCCCCCATATTGACCGCAATGAAAGGCTTTTTGGCTCGGGCACTACGCGCGTGGATGGACCGCGAAACCAGTTCCTTCCCGGTTCCACTTTCACCCAACAACAAAACCGTTACATTCGTCCGGGCTACTTGTTCAATGAGTTTGAAGACTTGCTGGATTGCATCGGTTTTGCCCGTTAAACCATCAAATTTATATGGATTGTCTTTCAATCCATTTGAGAAAAACTTCATTCTATATTCTTAATTGTCTTAATATTAAGCAGTTGATCAATTAACTTCAATGCAGCTTCGGCGCTTTGCTCTCTTATCGCATTTCTATCCCCTTCGAAAATCCGATGCCACGTGATTAATGAATCATTACACTTCGCTGAAATATAAACCGTTCCAACGGGCTTGGTTTCAGTCCCACCGGTGGGTCCTGCAATGCCGCTAACGGCAACTCCCACGTTCGCTTTCGTCTTCGCTAATATCCCGCAGACCATTTGTTCAGTGACTTCCGCGCTGACAGCTCCATGCTGATCTAAAATCGAAGATACTACTCCCAGCCACTTCTCTTTCATCTCATTGCTATACGATACGATGCCGCCTAAAAACACCCGGGAAGCCCCGGGAACATCGGTTAATAACTTGGCGATCAAGCCCCCTGTACAGGATTCTGCCGTCACAATGGTTAATGCTCTGTTCATAAGGAAATGAATGATATCTTCAGTCAGCTTTTGAACAATCATTCAATTCTCTGCCTTTTCAAAGAAGTCTGAAAGCGCGACAAGTGAATTGAATCCTCCTGAAAATAGCTTTCCGTATAAGCGACTCAATATAAATATAATGACGTTTCTAAGCAAGCAAAATTTTAAATAACATTGCAGAATAGTATCAATTGGGCAAAACGATTTGAATTTTAAACTGGCTTACCGCAACAATTAATGCCATAAAAAAAATGCTTGACATGAAGGAGAAAAAGTCGTATAATGCAAATGATAATCATTATCATTATTTGCATTATGAGCCTCTCAAAAGACCACATTCGCCGGAGAGCCAAGAATATATGGATTCCTCATTTCTATCAGCGTTCTTTAGCGGCAATTAACGCCAACAATTTACAGGATACATGCAAAATGTTAACTACCTGGTGGCAAAATCGGCTTTTTGGTGCGGGATATCGCTTAACAGCACCGCGTGAGATTGTCATCGATATTTTGATCGAGACAGACAACCACCTCAGCGTGGAAGATATCTATGTCAAAGCGCTAAAAATCAATCCCTCAATCGGATTGGCAACGGTCTACAGGACACTGGATTTATTTGCCCAAATCGGCATTGCGCAAAAATTCGATTTTGGCGATGGCAAAGCGCGCTACGAATTGACCGACAATCCAAAGAAGGATCATCACCATCACTTGATTTGTATTCGCTGCAAGGCAATTATTGATTATAGCGATTTCATGAAAGAAGAACTGAGGCTCATGGATAAAACACAAGCGGCTTTGTCGCAAAAGCATCAATTCAAAATTATGCACCATACGATCCATTTTTACGGTATATGCGAAAAGTGCCGAAAGAGTCATTAAAAATTTTTGTCTTGTATTGATAATGATTTTCGTTACCAATAAAAATTTTTCGGGAAACGATCAACGGATATCGGAACTGACAAGAAGGATTTTCGGATAGGCTTTAATAGCAGGCGCTTACAGATTTGCAGAAAACCAGGCGACAGAAGCATGGAAACTATGGAGGCATACATCAGGTGAATGAACAAGTAAGCATATCAAGCCGCGTGGCAAGCTTGAAAAAATCCGCCATCCATGAAATGACTCGGTTATCAAAGCAAGTCGAAGATGTCGCATTTCTATCCTGGGCAAAACCAACATCAGACACACCGACGCATATTAAGGAAGCGGCAATCAGGGCAATACGGGACGGCCTCGTTGGGGGGTATTCCGAAACATCGGGTATTTTTCCTTTAAGAGAAGAGATTGTAAAGAAGCTGTATCGCGATAATGGGATAGCAGCCAGGGCTTCGGAAGTACTGGTTACCGTAGGAGCCGTGGAAGGATTATCAGCGGCGATCATGGCAGTGATTGATCCCGGCGATGAAGTGATTTTGCCAACCCCTACTTACTCAACCCATATTCGTCAGGTTCTCCTGGCATCCGGAAAGCCGATACTGGTGCCGCTTGTCGAAAAGGAAGGCTACCGCTGGGACCACGAGGCAGTTAAAAATGCGATAACGCCCAGAACAAAGGCGATCATGTATTGCTCTCCCAGCAATCCCACAGGCACCGCTTTTTCGGAAACCGACCTGCGCGGGCTGGCAGAACTAGCGCTTAAATATAACTTGATAGTGGTTACGGATGAAGCCTACGAATATTTTACATTCGAAAATACAATGCATTTCAGTATCGGCTCAATTCCTGAGATGAACGGTCGGGTGATCAGTACCTATACGTTTACAAAAACCTACGCCATGACGGGCTGGCGAATCGGCTACCTGCACGCCAGTGAGTCACTGATCCCGCAAATCACCAAAGCGCATATTCCATTTGCGATCTGTGCGCCGGTTGTCTCACAATATGCCGCATTGGGTGCGCTGCAGGGACCGCAGGACTGTGTGCAAAAATTTCGAGCACATTATAGTGCCATGCGGGACATCATGTGCGAACGTCTCGATCGGCTGACGCATGTGTTCGATTACCAGAAACCGGGCGGATCGTATCTGATGTTTCCCAGAATCCTCATCGATGAAGGCAAAGACTCTCTGGATTTCTGCAAAAAGCTTCTATTCAACGCCAAAGTTTCGGCGACCCCGGGCATTGCATTCGGTCCAACCGGGGAGAGCCATTTGCGGTTATCGTTCTGTGTGTCCGAAGAAACAATCCACAAAGCGTTCGATCGGATGGACACGTATTTCAAGCGGTAAGTTGATGCTCCCTTTTGCGATGTTCAAGCAATTGATTAAAATGGGAAGGAGTGCGATTTTCAAATGTACCGGATTTACGCAACCAATGACTATCGCCGCAACAGCCTGGAGTACAGTATCTTTTAGCCCTATTCAAATCTGATTCTGGTGATTTTTGACGACATACTTCCTGTTGACAAAATTAAACCTTCAAAAAAAGGATCAAAGACAGCGGAGGAATATCAGATAAAATGAGTGATAATGATCTTTGGCTGAGAAAGTATAGTCAAAAGGTTTTAACCGAGGTCGGGTTAAAAAATGGTCAAACCGTATTAGACTTTGGGTGTAGAATAGGCAATTATACCATCCCTGCTGCAATGATAGTGGGGCACGCTGGCAATGTGTACGCGCTGGATAAAAACCAGGAATCCCTGAACGAATTAATGCAAAGGTCGAAGTCACACGGATTAGAAAATATTGAACGAATAGACGCTACAGATGAAGTGAAAATACCTTTGCCTGATGAATCCGTTGATGTGGTTTTGCTTTATGATGTGATTCACCTTGTGAACAACAGAAAAAAGCTATTCTACGAGGTATGCAGAATCGCGAAACAAAATGCACTTATATCTGTCCTGCCAAAGCACTTCCGAAAGGAAATGCACATGAACCTGGAACATGTTAAAAATGAGACAGGAAAGACATTTAGCTTTGAAAAAAAAATTTTTCGAAGAATAGACCATGACGATAAGCTGCAAAAAGGACATATTTTAAACTACAGAAAAAAACAGAACGATTGCCATGCAACCTGATGGCTATTCTAACCAATACCAGAATATCACACCGCTACAGGGCAAATCATCGTGCAGGACGGTATGAAAATATCTTGCGGTATCATAAATGGTGCAATGCATGCAACTATCTAAAGAAAATTGGGAACGTCGAGAAGGCGTAAAATTTCTGAAAAAAGTAGGAATTAAATCGGGTCAGACCGTATTGGATTTCGGCGCGCGAGTCGGGCATTACAGCATTCCGGCGGCAATCATCGTGGGAGAAACGGGCGCAATTTATGCGTTGGATAAAGACCCGGAAGCCCTGGAGGCGCTAAAACAAAAAGCAGCGCATTTGAATTTGAGAAATCTCAACCTGATTCGAACCAACGGAATTTTGAAATTAGATTTTAAAGCTGAATCGATAGATTTTGTATTCCTGTATGATGTGCTGCACTATCTGAAACCGGAAAAGCGAAAAATGCTATATGCTGAAATATATCGTATTTTGAATCCGGCAGGACTGCTTTCGGTGTATCCGAAACACGTGCTGGATGACGCACCACTGGATGAGTTCGATCGGCTTCACACAGATGATGTGAAACAGGAAATCCAAAATGCAAATTTTAAATACATCGAAAAATATTGTGACTCCATTAGCCATAATGACACCTTGAATTACGGCTGTGTCCTGAATTTTAAAAGAGGGGAATCAAGACAATGAACGCCGTCATTATTTATGACAATGCAACCGATAACGAAGAGATTCGATATGGTTGGGGCTTTTCGTGCCTGGTGGATCAACGAATACTTTTCGATACCGGCGAACAAGCAGATTCGCTTTTCCATAATATGAAACAACTCCATGTGGACATCGATCAAATCGAAGCCGTGGTGATTTCGCATGATCACTGGGACCACACCGGCGGCTTATGGGCGCTGCTGAATAAACGAAACAGATTGCCGATTTATGCCTGTCCGGGATTCAGTGCCGAGTTTAAACAGAAAGTCCGGCAATGTAAGGGAACTCTTATCGAAGCTGAGACTTATAAAGATATTGATGAAGGCGTTGCGATCACCGGGGAAATTCCGGGGGAATACAACGGTGCGTTTATGCCGGAACAAGCGTTGATGCTGAAAAGCGGGAAAGGAATTACGGTGATAACGGGTTGCTCTCATCCGGGGATTGTGACCATGATTCAGACAGTGAAACGATTCTATTCGGATACGCAGATTCCACTGGTTTTCGGCGGATTCCACCTGATGAATACCAAGCCGGCGGCAATTCGGAGAATCGCGGCATCGATGCGAGAAATAGGCGTTGAAAAAGTAGGTCCCACGCATTGTAGTGGTCATGAGGCGCAAATGATTTTCAAAGAAATCTATGGCGACGATTTCATTGCCATCAAAGCCGGGCACGCTTTAGAAATTTAAAATACTTTTTTTGTATTGTTGCTCATGATTTACCTGAGTTTCCTCAAAATCGCCTTACCCAACGACGGAATCACGCTATTTCTGATCGCAATTATGCCTGTATTGCCAGAGCGTCAAATTCATATCGGATTTTCGAAAAATGCTTTGCAGTCAATCCAATGGCTGATTGCAAATTGACATCGCTATTTTAATTTCAATTCCACAATGATAATCTCCCTGCCGGTTAAAATTTTTTGCAATTTTATATGGCTATCGCCGCATAGCAAGGCGGGTGTTCTGGTGTTCGAGAGATAGTGTATTTCCGCTATAATTTTTCAAATAAAGCAAGAAATACATGCATTGGGCACCAGGCTGAATGGTACTCACGCTCATCGAATCTGATCATCAGATCCGGAAAGCAAGACATATTTACCCTATTCGTATGGCAATCTGAATCGCCGCAACGAATAAATATACCTTATTGTAAACATTAGGCATAAATTAAGCGTCAAAAAAGTGTTCCGAAATGTCTCGTTAAGTCAATTATCAGGAAATAACCGTCTTTATCCGCTGATTGTCTTTGATTCATGGTTGTCGCTTTTAACTGCATCATAAAACGCATCGCTAATCAGTGGTCATCCGATTTCCTTGAAACTCCAGGGCATTATTTATCATGCCAAAATTAACAGGCTCGCGTTTTAGCGTTAGGATTATGATTTTCTAATGACAGATTCAGATACCCGGCTAATTCAACGCGCAAAATCAGGCGACAGACGCGCTTTTGGCAAGTTGGTAAAAAAAAACCAGGAGCGAATATTATTCCTGGCTTATGATCTTGTCGGAGACCAAGAAGAAGCGAAAGATCTGGCACAGGAATCATTTATTCGGGCGTTCGAAAAGCTGCCGCTGTTCGAGGAACGATCGCAATTTTCAACCTGGTTATATCGAATCACGGTGAATCTGGCAAAAGACTACCATCGCCGTAAAAACAGGCGTTCGATCGAATCGCTCGATGAATCGATGCAAATCGCCGATCCGGCTACGTTTTCTCCGGATAGCCAGGATCCGCTGGAGGGAAACTCGATAAGCGAACACCTGGAAGAAGCGCTTGATAAATTATCCATTAAGCAACGAACCGCGACCGTTCTGCGATATTTCCATCAAAAATCATCCAGAGAAATTGCAGAGATTATGGGATGCGCTGAAAGCACTGCGCGCATTCACGTCTTCCGAGGGGTTGCAAATTTGAAAAAAATATTAGCCTGAAATTCCGGATATCTCATTTTTAATTTCAGTAATATTTTCAGTGGAATATTACTCTTTATTGCAGTCAGGCTGTAGAAGGTGGAATTATGAAATCGTGTAATCAAGAAACATTGATAATCGAATTTTTGACCGGCAATTTAGATGAACCGCAACGCTCCCATTTCCGGAAGCATCTTGCCGGGTGCGCAAAATGCAAAGAAAGGCACGACGAACTTCAAAATATGCACGGCATTCTTCTCAGCAGAAAACGCCCTGCATTTGCCGGAAACCTGCTGCGCCATTACCAAAACGATCTCAATGAATTCTTCCCATCCCGATTGGGATGGGTGGAATTCAAGCAGCGCGTATGTGAGTGGACAGCGTTTGTCATCAATTCCAGATCGATGGGGATTCGAATTGCCAGGGCAGCGGTTATGATCATGGTTGGAATTTTCATCGGAAGAAGCATGATAGATTTATCTTCAGAAAAGAAAGCAGTCCAGATTTTACCGGAAACACAACAAATTCAACTCACTTCTGCCGAATATAAAATGCTGCAAAATTACATTCTCGAATCAGAAATCCTTTTATTGGATATTTTGAATGAAGATTTCTCGGACAAACTTGAATCGTCCGACTTCAAATTCAACAAGCAAATTGCCACGAAGCTCATATTGCATTCTTCATTTATGCGCAAAAAAACACAACAACTCAATAATGAAGCGATGATTGAACTTATGAATCGATTGGAGTTCCTGCTGATAGAAATATCCAATGTTTGTGATGAAGAACTGGCGGAATCGTTGTCAACCATTCAACAGGCAATTGTTGAAACGAAATTGCTGATCAAAATGAAGCAGTTTCAAAAATTATTGACGCGAGCGTCTGGTCAGCCAATTTGATATGTTTACTCGGAGGAAAATTCTATGAAGCCAAAATTCTTCATTGAATTTTTATGCATACTGATTATCCTGTGCTGCTTAAAAATTTGCACAGCGAATGATGAGCGTGAACATGATCGGGCGCTCTATCAAACCGGGCGAAAATATTGTCTGGCGCAGAATTGGGACGATGCCCTGAGCTTGTTCCAACAGCTCATTTCCGAATATCCGGATAGCCGCTATTGCGCCGGGTCGCATTTCTGGATCGGGTATTGTCTGGAAAAGAAAAATGGTTTCGAAAATGAGGCGTTTAACGCATTCGATTACCTCACGAAAAAATTTCCCGAGAGCTCATGGGCAGACGATGCCGTCGTGCATCAAATTTCCCTGGCGGAAAAATTTGCGCGTGCAGGGAAACAATCCTATATCTCATTCCTGATAGCACATTTAGGCGCGTCGAATGCATCTATCAGCCAACAGGCAGCCATTGCGCTAGGATTTTTAGGACATCGCGCCGCATTGCCAATTCTAAAAGAAATGACGAATGATCCGTACCTGGCATCGGTGGCACAGTCACTGATTAAGCATGTCGAGGAGACCGGACAACGGAAACCAAGTACGCAGGATGGCATCGAAAAGCCGACCAGAAATTTTTCGACTGAGGATGTGAATTCGGATGATTTGGCAACGGAACCGGGAACGTTCCCATTCATCGAAACGCAACGCCATGAACAATATCGAAAATTGCTCAAAACAGGGCAACGCTGGTCGAAGGATGAATTGGTTACGTTCGCTATATGGCATATTTTGCCAACGGATCGGTTCGAGCAATTCAATTCGCTGCACGGAGACGATCGCCGTGAATGGCTTCGAAAATATTGGAAATTGCGAGATCCAACCCCAACAACAACCATTAATGAGAGCTATCTGGAATTCGAGCGCCGCCTGGCTTATGCTCACAAGCACTTTTCGCGCGCCTGGGGATCGAGCCGCTCCATGCTTCAAAAAGAGCAATATCAATTGCCGGGAAAACCCAATGCACCCTGGGATGCTCGCGGGGAAGTTTATATCAAATATGGCGAACCGGATTTCATCGCTCATGGTGGCGTACATAAAGAAGAGTGGACCTATTATAAATACAATGTGGATTTTATCATCACCCAATATATGACCAATATTTTCGGAAATGCCGTTTTCCCGGGTCCCATCAGCGACCTCACGAAAAGCTATGATGTTGATTACGATCTCGCAGGCGAGCCATTCAGCGCCAGATTAGACGCCACCAGCGAGTATACACATAATCGAATTTACCATGATTTGAATTTCATCTTCAAACCCGAATTTCGGTACCACCACGATTACAAAGCGAAACCAATTCAGCAGTTCAAATTCGCTATTCGATGCCAGGAAGCCGGATCCAACCGTCAACTCATTGTTGAATATGAGCTTCCAATCGATGAATTTCAAATCATTTCAACCAATGAGCGATGCATGATTTCCTATTCGCAGCGTTACGTGGTTTTCGATAGCCAATTGAATGAAGTTATTCGGGATGAATGCCAGCAGCAAATAACCGCTGACAACAAGAAATCGATCAGGGCGAAGCAGAAGATTCAAGCGTCCATACCTATCACACTTGCCCCGGGCAGGTACAAAATTGCCCTGAGAATTGAGTACCAAAAATCGAATAAATTGGGAATTTATCAGAAAGATTTTGTGGTGGAGGATTGAAAGGGGATCAACTTTAGCATTTCGGCTTGCGTGCCGCGCATAAACTCAATCGCAACTATCGGAAAAAAATATCGCTTCGAGTGACGCGAGAAATCCGGATCAGCACTTATTTTCACTTGAAGTACAAATCGCTCACGCCACTCTGTCGCATTCAAACTGCTCGTGATATGCAAATTTCGAAACACGCTGATAATTCACTCGTTGACTTCCATTCGCTCCATTCAACGACAATATGTCATTTTTCTCACCAGCGCGGCGGTGCCTGGCTTATCCGCTGAAATGGGCATTATTTCGAGCCGATAATAATAAATGCCGGACACAACTTGCAGCCCGCTCGTATTTCGACCGTCCCAGGCAATTGAATGAGACCCGGCTTCCATCTGATTTTCCAGGGCATCCCGAACGATTTCGCCTTTGACATTGAAAATTTTCAACCTGACGTTTGCCTCAAATGGCAATTCAAATCGAATGGTGGTCGTTGAATTGAACGGATTCGGATAATTTTGAAACAGCGTACACGCGCCTGGCACGGCTGAATTTACAGCATTTAAATCCCCAGGCACTCTCCCCTTTGCGAAAGAATTCATCGGCTTCGACATAATTTGGATGGCATTTATTTGGGGAAATTCAATCACCTGCTTAAATTCGACATTAAGCTGTTGATCGGACACGTTGACCTCGAATGTTCGATTGACAGCGACATCATGCCCGACTTCACCGCCGACATCATAATCATCCAGCACGCGAATGCCTTCGATATCCACATCAAACCGGCGTCCCCAGCCTCCGTAAAAATAAACCTCGCTGAACAGCAACGTAACCTCGTAATTCCCATTGGGAACATCGAATTGGTACGCATTCAATCCCCACCGGTTGAATTGATACAGCGGATCATCTTCCGAATTGGCGATTGCATCATTCACGTGATACGGGTATCCGCCTACATATCCGAATCCACCCGGGACATAAGCGGTATCCGGCGCCCAAATATCACCCTCGCTATCAATATATTCAGCGCTGGCGCCGCAATTGATGCGACAAACAAAAGCGGACGATGTATCGATTTTCACAGCCAGTTTCACAAAGAGCGATCCCGCATTCGAAGTAATCAGGATGCTGTCCTGATAAGTACCATAAGCCAATAAAGATCGATCTATATCTACTTTCACAGTCACGGAATCGCCCCCGCACAAGCCACCGCTGTCCGGCTGAACTGCGGCAATCCATGCCGCAAAATCGCCGAGCGCCTTCCAATGCAGCGTATCCCATCCGGCATTTTTTATACTGAAATTCAGGGCATTGAAAGCATAACCGAAATCAAGGACACCGGTCGCCACAGCCAGCTCAGGTTCCGTTGATAACGCATGAATTTCAATCCCCGCGATGGTGGCAGCATCGACGCTGGCAGACATATCGATATCCAACCGTCCGTCGATAACATGTATTGCGAATGTCTTCGAAAACGCATTCATGCGCCCGGCTTCGGCAAAAATATCATAATCGTCAAGAACAAGCTCGTTTTCAATCGAAACATCAAACACGCGCGCGAATGGAGTTCTATGATAAATTTCAGCAAAATGCAAGACAATTGAATAGTATCCATTGGGCACTTCGAATCGATAGCTGAGCGGACTTCCCCAGCGTTCAGTTTGGTAAATTGATGGCGCGATTGTATTCGTAACTGATTCAGATATCGTATACGTTTGCCCGCCAACATAGCCCCACGTATTCTCTGCAAAGGACACTTCCTTTTCCCACAAAAAGCCCAGGCTATCGATATAATCCTCATGGCTTCCGCAATTCACGCGTTTGGAGTAGGCGCTGCCATTCGCTGCTGAAAGACTGACATTTAACTCACGCGTGCCGGCATTGGACACAATGCTCAAGGTAGCAGCATAATCGCCCTCGCTCAAACCGGTTCGGTCCACTTTGATGGTGACCGTTTGAGCGGCGCCATGGCTGAGAACACCATCCCGGGGTGTGATATCGGCAATCCACGGTGCAACGCTATTTTGAGGAATTTCCCAGATCAAGTTGTCACCGCCGGAATTTTTGATGGTAAATCCCATTTGATCGGTGAAAAATCCGAATTTAATTTCAGAGGGATTCGTTGAAAGCTCGGGTTCGGGCGGTGTCGTATTTTCGCTGAGGAAAAGATATATTTTTCCGCTCCAGTAATACATTTGACTATTATAAGGCGCTGAGGTGACGATATCGCTCCAGCCATCACCATTCACATCGCCGGCGCCGGCAACAGAAAAACCAGTGTATTCGCCCTTATTTCTACCTACAAACGAGTCGCTGATTGTTGACAGATACGTCTTCTGCTGCCAACCGTACGGCTTGCCTTTGATAAGGTACAATTTGCCTGAGTCCTCGCCATTTGAATCATTATGCCAGGCACCGATAACTAAATCAGCATAGCCATCGCCATTCACATCGCCGGCGCCCTGTACATCCCAGCCCGCCTGATCATCTTTCGCTTCCCCGATGAAAGCCACATCTGCTTGCGCCAGGTTGCGATTCCAGCCGCCGGAACGCCCGAAAATCAAATACACCATTCCCGCTTCGTTGCAGCAATAAGTATTGATCGGGGAGCCGATCAGAATATCATCAAAACCATCGCCATTGACATCACCCGCGCCGGAAACGCGCCAGCCCGACCAATCCCGGTAATCATAGCGATAAAAAATGACATCCGCCTGGCTGAGCCTGACATTTTTGCCCCAACCGACATCGCGACGTCCGAATATCAAATAGACAGCGCCTTCACCGCGCGCGCCAATGGCAAAATCCGGAATGCCGTCGCCGTTGACATCGCCGACGCCATCAACCGAATAGCCTGCCTGGCTGTTGTAAGCCGGTCCGTAAAACGACGCATGCGCCTGATTGAGATTGACGCCACGCGCCCATCCTCCGGATTTGCCAAGAAACAGGTAAACCTTGCCCGCATCTGTTCCGCCATAATCATTAAACGCAGCACCACAAACGAAATCATCATAGCCGTCACCATTTATATCGCCGACGATCGCGGTCGAAATTCCCGCCAGATCGTGTTGATTTTCACCGGTAAACGAGGCATCGGCTGAATACGGCAGCACAAAATCGAAGCCCCAGTTAGCCCGGGCTCTGCCAAATACAATATACAAATGTCCGGGATTTTCGAAAACATTTTCATCACCAGCCGGCGCCCCGATGAGCATGTCATCGTAACCATCGCCATTGATATCGCCACCTCCGCCGAGGTAATAGCCCACGGCGTCATATTCTGAAGCGCCAATAAAACGTGCATCGGCTGATGTTAGCACACGGTTGTTTTGCCAACTTTCACCACCGAGAATCAAATACGCGGCGCCTGAATTAAATCCCCGCGAGCTGTTGTGAAAGGTTCCGATTAAAAAATCATCAAATCCGTCACCATTTACATCGCCGGCTGTATGCAGATGATAACCAATGCGTTCGGCATATTGGACACCCAGAAACGATGCACCAGGTGAGAGATAACTTTGTGCAGTGGCTGTGAATTGAAACAATGTAACAAGAGAGAGGAAAAACAAGATAGCTTTTGCATTTCGCATTGAAGCCCCCTTAAATTAGAATCAGTTTTCTATATAAC
>JAFGMA010000154.1 GCA_016927835.1 Candidatus Zhuqueibacterota bacterium
GTCCGATACAAAAGATTACGTATAAACAGCTATAAACAAGTTAATGTGATATGAAACCGAAAAATCCGATACAAAAAAAATTGGCACAGTTGCCGCAAGTCGATAAATTGCTTCAAATGCCCGAAATTGAAAAACTCTCGGGGCAATACCCACGGACGCTTGTGACAGAGATCGTTCGCGAAGAATTAGAGGCTGCCCGTGCTGCAATCCTGTCAGATTCAGTACATGCACCCGATTTTGAAATCGGATCATTGATCTCAAGGGTTGTCGCAACGGTCGAACAACGCATGCAACCGAGCATGCGCCGTGCGATCAATGCATCGGGTATTGTGCTGCATACGGGACTCGGTCGTTCGCCATTGAGCGATTCGGCAAAGGCTGCCCTGATCGATGCTGCGGAAAATTTTTCCACGCTTGAAATCGATCTCGAAAGCGGCAAACGCGGGAGTCGATATGTGCATGTTGAACAGCTTCTCTGTCAATTGACAGGCGCAGAAGCGGCGATGGTCGTAAATAACAATGCTGCCGCTACCTTCCTGGTCATGAATACATTGTCCCGGGGCAAAGAGAGCATCGTTTCGCGCGGGGAGTTGATTACTATCGGCGGATCATTCCGGTTGCCCGAAATCATGAAGCAAAGCGGCGCGATCATGATCGACGTGGGAACCACCAATCACACCTACCTTGAAGATTACCAGGACGCGATCACCGACAACACCGCCATGCTGCTGAAAATTCACACCAGCAACTATAAAATCACCGGCTTCACCAGGGAGGTCGATCTCTCTGCTCTCGTCCGGCTGGGACGAGAATTCGATCTCGCGGTTTATCACGACGCAGGCAGCGGCTCGTTGATCGATCTTTCCCGCTACGGGCTGCCGAAGGAACCGGTAATCAGTGAAAGCATTGAAACCGGCGCAGATGTGGTTTCGTTTAGCGGTGATAAATTACTCGGCGGACCGCAAGCGGGGATTATAGTCGGGAAAAAACAACTCATCGATCGCCTGAAAAAAAATCATTTGACGCGCATCCTCAGAGCTGGCAAACTCACTTATGCCGCACTCGAAGCAACCCTGAAATTGTTTTTTGATGAATCCCATCTGTTGAAGACGCATTCGGTAATGCGGTTGCTGACGAAGCCAGTCGACCAAATGAAACTCCTGGCGAAACAATTGATCCAGGGCGTGAATCGCGTTAGCAACGGTCGTATTTCAGCTCACTCCGAAGAAGGGCTTTCCGAAATCGGCGGAGGTTCGCTGGCGACAGAAAGCTTGCCAACCATCCTGGTTTTTCTCGATTTGGATGGCATGTCATCAGATGAACTATCACATCATTTGCGGATGAGTCGCCCTCCGATTATCGGCAGAATTACGAAAAACCGTGTGTGCCTGGATATGCGGACGATTCGTGAAGATGAAGCGGACCTCATCATCGCAGCAATTGAAACCATAGCTAAAGGGGACATCTGATGCGGCATGTTGTACTGGGAACCGCCGGTCACATCGACCACGGCAAAACCACCCTGGTAAAAGCACTCACCGGTACGGATACCGACTGGCTCGATGAAGAGAAGGCGCGCGGGATGACCATTGATCTGGGCTTTGCGTTTTTCGGCGACAGCATTACGATCATCGATGTACCGGGGCATGAAAAATTCATCCGCAACATGGTTTCCGGCGTCAGCACAATCGATATTGTCCTGTTCGTTGTCGCTGCCGACGATGGCGTCATGCCGCAAACACGTGAGCACCTCGAAATTTTGAGCCTGCTCCATGTCAAGCAGGGCATCATCGTGATTACTAAAACCGATCTTGTGGATGACGATTGGCTCGATTTGGTCATAGATGACGTGCAAGCGCTGATGACAAATACGTTTTTAGAAAACGCACCAATCATTCCCGTTTCCGGAACAAAAGGCACAGGAATCGAACAGCTCAAGCAAGCAATCTCTGACATGGCAGCAAATTTGCCGATTCGCCAGGATAAAGGAATTTTTCGCCTGCAAATCGATCGCATTTTCACCATGCACGGATTCGGAACAGTTGTCGCGGGAACCGTGCTCTCCGGCAAGCTCGCTGTGGATGATATCGTCGAGCTTCTCCCTCACCAAAAAAATTTGCGCGTAAGAGGTTTGCAAATCCATAACACGCAGGTCAAAGAGGTAAAAATTGGCGACAGGGCGGCTATCAACCTGTCTGGCATTGAAAAGGAAGCTATCAAGCGAGGTCATGTCCTTGCCAAACCCGGGCAGTGCACACCTTCTGAATTTTTCGATGCGACCCTGTACCTGTTGAAACAGTCCCCAAGAGTGCTGCAGCATAACGGACGTGTCCATTTGCATATCGGCACAAACGAAGTACTGGCGCGTATCTCGCTGCTGGACCGCGACCAATTGCAGCCCGGGGAATCGACATACATTCAATTGCGTTGCGAAAAACCGGTGGTCGCCGAAGTAACTGATCGGTTTGTTATCCGCAGCTACTCACCGATTCATACAATCGGCGGGGGTGCAATTTTGCAGGTGAAACCCCATCGCCATAAACGGTACTCGTCTGAGGTCCTCCAGCGACTGAAAGTACTGGAACAGGGAGATATGCAGGATGTTCTGGAACTGGCGCTCCTTCAGGAAAAGCAGCTTGTGTTTGAACTCAGCCAATTGGCAAAAACTGTGAGCTTGCCCGAAGACGAGACAGCCAGCCTATTAGCGCGCTTGTATGAACTGAATAAAGTGCGCGAAATACCGGCTAAAACAAGCCGGTTGTTTATTCATCAGCAGAGAGCCGACCAGATTGCCGAAACACTACTCAAACATATCGAACGCTTCCATAAAAAATATCCGCTGCGCCAGGGAATCAGCGCAGGTGAATTGCGAACTGCGTTAAAAGAGCCATTGGAGCAAAGCTTCATAAACTATCTTGTGAATTGGCTTGGGGAGCAAGATAAAATAAACTTCATCGAAAGCAAAATTCGGCTGGCTTCATATACGCCCACCTTGACCACCGAGCAAAGTCAATTGAAATCAACAATCATTCAACGCTACATCGATGCCCAGTTTGCGCCCCCTAAAACCGCTGATCTGATTTCGGAACTCAAACGCCGAAGTGCCGATGTGGAATCGATTTTCGCCTATTTAATCGAAATTGGTGAACTCACTGCAATCGAGGAGGGCATTTTAATTCATGAAAAGTGGATTGATAAGGCGCAGGAGTGCATTTTATCCCACTTTGAGCAAAATCCGGAATTGACTGTTGGTGAATTCAGGGATATGATTCAGGCGAGTCGAAAATACGCCGTTCCGCTGCTGGGTCACTTCGATCGAATCGGGCTTACAACCAGACAGGAAGATGTGCGCGTCTTCAATCCCTCATTCAAGCGCTCCAGCCAGTGATGCCCCGTCGCGGAATTGATTCCCAGGCAGGTTTGTTAGCAATTAAAAAGTAACCACCTGTTCATTGGCATCAAACTTGTCTTTGGCGGCGCAAAATTCGGATTTTCTTCCGATAGTTTAATCCGGGTTATTTGGAGTGATGAAGCCTGTTTTTGTATGAAACATCGCTCTAAGATCTGCAACCTGCATTGCACTCATGATTGCATCAGTAGTCCATAATTCGATTGAGTCAGCAGATACTTTTACCGCCATCGAGTTGCTCCCCGCGCCTGGCATCGCCGATCTGGTAAGCCGCAAATTACAGAGTAAACATATTCAGGAGATGGGATAAAATAACGTGGATATTTTGCTTGAAAATAATTTTGATAATCACTTAAAAAATTTAAATGGGTAACTTATTAAATCCCGCATCTTTAATGAGCGATATAATATAAAAAATAAAGGATTTGAAATGCGTTATTTAAAATTGAAAGTAGATTTGCATCTGCATAATAGCAGAGATATGGCTGAGAACAGGAAAAATAACAAGCGAATGGTTGATCCGAAAGATTACATTGATATGGCGGTTGAAAAGGGATTCGATGCGATTGCATTTACCCATCATGGATTGCTTTACCATGATCCGAAGATTTCACGATATGCCAGGGAGAAAGGGATAATTCTCATTCCCGGGATTGAAGCCTATATTAAACGCAAGCATGTATTATTAATAAACTACGCCAGGCGCAAACACATTGTGGATTTCGACACGTTGCGTAAGGAGAAGACAGATGATATGATTGTCATCGCTCCGCACCCGTTCTACAAAACGCGCTTCTGCCTTGAAGATGAACTGGAAAAAAATATCGATTGCTTCGATGCGGTTGAATATTGCCATTTTTACACCCGCCTGATAAATCCCAACCGCAAAGCACTCCGACTTGCGCGGAAGCATAGTCTGCCCATGGTTGGCAATTCGGATGCGCACCATGCGTATCAATTTGGGACAACGTATTCGTATGTTTATGCGAACGACCGATCGGTCACTTCAATTATCGAGGCAATAAAAGCCGGGCGTGTCGAATACGTTTCACAACCTTTACCCTTGAGAAAGATTGTAGCTCTCGCATATACGCTGATTCTTCGTGTTCCAACCTTCAGCTCTGTATTTTTGCGAAAAATGATATACAAGTATCGCCTGGAGGAATCGCTTGCGGTCATAAAATTAAGCGCGATATACCGAAAATTCAGATTCGCCTTTTCAAAATCGCGATTTATCCGGAATGAAGATATCGCCACGACCTGAGGCTTGATCAGCCATTTTTATTGTCCTTCAAAAAAACAATTCCTGGCTATTATCGAAAACCAGGCATCGTTGGCAGGCGCTAATCCTGCCAGGATGTTATTATAATCTGACGTTCGAGAACACTTCAATCGCGCGACCGAAATCCAATAAGCGCCAGTCTACCTCTTCAATTATTCCGGCATCAAATTTCATAACAATCCTCAATCGATATCATTTATGAAATCCGAAATTTGGCTTCATTTTAACATCTTTTAAAAAATTGCAAAAAATATCTTGACAAAGTCTGATAATGTTATTATTATTAATGGATGGAAATACTAATTCGATGCCACTTAGTGATAGCTTTATTTGAGGTTGGAAATGGAGTTACGACGCAAGCAACCGGGGAAGGATACAAATGAATTTTATTCGCGAAAAAAAATCAACTTAAGCAAACCGAAGCACGATACATCATATAAGTTTCATGAACTTATTACAACCACGCCTCACGTCCTTATTTCCTCATTCGATATACATGGGCACATAAAGAAATGGAATAACGCCAGCGAAGAGCTATACGGATACGCCGCCGATGAAATATTGTACCAACGAATACAAGATACGATTCTCCATCCTGATGAAGTTCAATTATTCGAAATTTTTCTAAGGGATATTCGAACGACGCTTCAGTCTTGTATACCTTATGAGTGGAAAACCCTCACCCAGGATGGCTCTCTCAGAATCGTTCGATCGACGCTATCTCCGATTGTCGAAAACGGGAATTGCACTGAAGTCTATTGTATCAGCGTGGATATCACATCGCAGAAGGAAGCGGAAAAGGAACTGCGCGAAACCCAGGCGCAGTACATGGAACTATTCGAAAATTCAACGGATTTGCTAACCATCGTCGATACCGATGGAAATATCATTGCTGCCAACCGGGCGATGGCTGAATTTACCGGCTATCCCAAAGAGACAATTTTGAAAATGAATATTTCGGAATTAATTCCAATAGATGATCTGGAATTAATCAAGCGTCGCCTGACGGAGCATGTCCGTAAAAAAATATCATCACCGATTGAATATAAATGGGAAAAGCATGACGGTCAGCAGGGAATTTTGGAAGTCAACGTCCAGGTTATCAGGGAGAAAAACAAGCCTACTGCGTTTCAAATCGCTGCAAGGAACATTACCGAGCGCAGAATGCTGGAAAATGAATTGAATGAGACCTACAGGCAGATCATCGAAACACTCATCGATTTCATTGATACCAAAGATATTTATACCGGCAAGCATTCGCAGCGATTGGTTAAAGATTGTGTTTACCTGGCAAAGCAGTTACATCTGGCGGAACGTGATATTCATGATTTGGAAGTGGCTGCAATTTTGCACGATGTGGGCAAAATCAAAATTCCAAAGCGGATCCTCAATAAATTCGGAACGCTGACACCCGATGAGCGTCGAATTCTGAATCAACATGCGGCAACCGGCGCCCACGCAGTTGAAAAAATTCCGAAATTTTATCGAGTGAGTAAAATCATTCGCCATCATCATGAACGCTATGATGGAACAGGTTATCCCGATCAAATAAAGGGAAGTGCAATCCCGGTGGAATCGCGCATTCTGGCGGTTGTCGATGCCTTCGATGCGATGACCAACGACCGACCATTCCGAAAAGCCATCAGCATTGCAGAAGCGATTGATGAATTAGAGTGCTGCAAAGGAACCCAATTCGATCCGCTGATTGTTGATATTTATCTGGATTATATTACCCGCCGGTATGACGGTGAAATTCATAGCCGGGAATGTTTGCCCCAGCCGCTCGATAACGCCATTAACCTGTTTTAGATAACCCCCAAAAGTCGCCCCGTACGCTTTCAATCACCATTTCTTCCAACACACCGTCTGCTGATAAATCCTGCAAAATATCTATTACGATGTGATCCGACCAGCCGAACAGCCGCATAATCTGATTTTTATCTGCAACCACCACGTTTTCAAAATACTTCAGCAAAATATTTCTGTACGCGGCTTCTTCAGTGATGCGTGAGGCGCTCTCAACCGCTTCCGGGAAGCGATTATCCACTAAATCCCATACGAATGTAAACGGATCACTTAATTCTCCGATTTTCACAATATAAAGCTGCATCTGGAGTTCCGCCATTGCGTTGTCGAATTCATAGCGCTGCCGGGGATGGGAATAACCCGATGCCTGTTTCAATTCGCGGGTGATTTGCGGGGCGGCTTCCATCAGCGCATCCATGATTCGCCTGGCAGGAACCGAGAGCTCGCCGTCCATGTAGCGGATAACATAATCTTCCGGTTCATCATCGCTCCGAATGAGCTTGTAAAAGAATGGAAAATAGTCGAGGGAGATCATCGTGGGACGTTTCTTAAGGGCTTTACCGTAATAAATTTTACGTTGAGCCGGCAAAACATCTTTTGCCTGCCAGACAAGCCCGATATAGGGATCGTGATGTGTGTGCTGCGGCATCACCGGATTTCTTGCGCCACAGGCGGCATGCCATAAACAAGGCAGTTCCGAATTTTTAGCTGCAAATGCAAAACAAAAGCCGACCTCGTTTACGAAATCCAGCGCTTCTTCAATCGTTTTAACCTGAAGTAATTTATTGCGACGAAAACGCCGATCACGCAGCGTTTCGATCCGATCCGCTGTGAGTACGGACATGCTTAGAATCTCACATTCAAAGAAATACGGTGGCTGCTGCCCAGATCCCTCGTAAACGGCGTAAAACCGTAATCAACTGCATACCGCGAATATCGGAAACCAAAACCCCCGTTCAGTCCTTTCTCATCCCATCCCGTCTGGTATCCGCAGCGCAGCGAAATAATCCTTCTGAAATCGACTTCCATGCCTAAATTCGCATGGTAGGTGCTTTTGAATATTTTTGCGACATCCGTGGCTATCAGCAGCCTGGCTCCCGAAATCGATCCCGGCAGGGAATATGCCACCCCCGCTCTCATCGCCGTGGGCAATTCGATTGGATCTTCTTGCAGATCGCTCATTTTGCCTAAATTCTGCAGCACTGCACCCATTCTAAAACCTGCCAGCCAGGCGGGTGAATACAAGCAGCCTAAATCAACCGCAGCGCCCGGAGAGCTTTCGATATATATTCGTTCATAAAGATATTTCAACGTGACTCCGAATCCGAAGCTGTTTCCAATCATTTTTGCATAAGATAATCCGACAGCTAATTCATGCGCCTCGAAGGTGCCAATTGGCTCGGTGGATGGTTTGGTGCGCCGCTCGATGCCATCTACAGTGTTTGAAATGAAGCTCAGTCCAAAATGATGGCTTTTTGTGCCGAATGCCAGCGCGAAAAAATTATGGCGCACATCCTGCAACCATTGATTCTGCGTAAACATCAATTCGGCAGAATTCAGTTGCGCCAGCCCGGCAGGATTCCAGTACGTTGCAGAAGCATCGTCAGCAATAGCGGTGTATGCCTCTGCCATACCAACCGCCCGTCCGCTAACGCCCAGTTTTAAAAACGCCATTCCGGTTTCTCCGGCAGTGAGGCTGCTGCCTGATAAATAAGCAGGCAGGATGAATAAAAACAGCAAGATTAATTTTTGTCTCAAAATCATATTCCTTTCAATATTTGCAAATTAAAAACTGATTCGAATCGTTCATCAGTTTAAGCCACCCCGCTTCATTTTCCTCGGTCAGGATACACCTCGCACCCTTGTTGTTAAAATCGTCCATTTCAAAGATTGAAACATGCTTCGGCAGCTAACCAGAATAATGCTTCCCGAACATCCTGACGTGATTGCCAGTTCCGGCAGTTCCATTCATCACCGCTCAAATCATCCCCACTGTATAAAATCTGCCCGAGTGCAGCGTTTCGGAATTGGGCGACAGCCATCAAGCCGGCAGCTTCCATTTCCACCACCAGACAACCTTCATCCCGGCGCCTGGCAATTTTAGCCGGTGTTTCGCGATAAGGTGCATCGGTTGTCCAGGTTTTTCCCAGCCGATAGCGAAATTCGCCCCGTTGTTTCAATGCAGCTTCCAGGGCGGCAACTCCCCGCGGATCGGCAAGCACTTCGCGAGCCGGCGGCAAATAATGGTAAGATACCCCTTCATCACGCACGGCGGATTTAGCCACAATCAGATTGCCTACTGTAATGCCTTTTTCCAGCACACCGCAGCCGCCACAAACGATGAATTTCCGGCAACCATAAGCGATGGCTTCTTCCAATAAACTTGCCGCCTGCGCCGCCCCAACCGCCGAATGAAAGTAAGCCAGTCGCTGTCCATGGTGCTCGATTTCAAACAGCCGATGTGGTCCATCCTCCCATCTGTTTTCAACCACAATTTTGGCGTTTTTCTGCACCGATACCTTTTGAATGACCTCCTCAAAAAAACAGATCACGCAATGCTCGGGAACATCACGAGGCTGGATTACCTTTGAGGGTTCGATCATCGCAACCTTTTCGGGATCGTATTCCAGGATAGGATAGCTCATCTTTTCCTCAATTTTGCAGCGCTGTTCGAAATGGGTCTATTTTTAAATCCGTCAGCTTTTATACTGCAAACGGTCATAAATTGAACATTTTTTTACTGTCATTGCGAGGCGTTTTTTGCCGAAGCAATCTTTTCAGTGCTTAA
>JAFGMA010000155.1 GCA_016927835.1 Candidatus Zhuqueibacterota bacterium
ACAGGGCCAGCACAATGTTGCCCGACCAGAAGCAGCCCGAGGTGAAGCGGGTCAGGGCTTCGGTGAAACGGATTTGGTTGAAGACCTCTGGGCTGTAATGGCTCACGAACAGCTTGATATTCTTGGCGAACTGCACGTAATTCTCGCGACTGGCCGGATCGGCGGCGACGGCATGCCCGGTAGCCTGTTCCGCGGTGCTTTTGAGCAGCGAGCGGATGCAGCGGCCGGGCAATTTCCGGGCGCGGCTGCATGCGCTAAAACAACCCGAACAGGCGATGGCGCGCGTCGGGAAGAGCCGCAAGAGGATGCCGCAGATGAAGATGTAGATCAGCGCCAGCGCGAAAAAGACCGTGGGTGAGCCTTTCAGACTCTCGTACAGGGAGCTGACCCGCGACGCATCATAGAGCCAGAGCAACATGATTGTGCTGCCGGCGAACACAGCTCCGGGGCAGGCGATGGAGAAGAATTCCATGGCCCCCAAGGAGATATTCATAGCGCCTCCGTGGTTTTATTCATCTCGCGTATCTCGCTCCCAGTGTCCCGCTGGGGAACCCAAGGGGCATTGTAAACCATGAAAAGAACCAATAACTGAGCCATTGCGGGAGACAAAGCTATTTCGCTTGAAATTATTTTTGCGCGATTGCCATACCACCGGGTTTGTCCCTGTATTTTTTAAATAGTTAAGAATGTAAAGAATCTGTGAAACAATGTCAATGGAAATTTTTAAATTTATGTAAAACCTCAGGTGCTGCATCCCAAACTAGAGTTGGGAAACATATAAGCACATTTAACCGCGGATTCACCCATGTCAGAAGTTTTGCAAACTATCCGTTTTTAAGGTTGACTATTTTCAAAATTTTTGTATCTTAAGATAATCTGTCGGTCCGGCAGCACATTTTTTTTCGAATACACTTGAAATCAATAATTCTCAACGGAGCGACGCTTCGGCTGAAATGACATTTACAAATCCTTAATCGGACGATACTCTCAATCGCACAGGAGACTCTATGGAGAACATCATCTATCTCGATAATGCGGCTACCACTTTTCCCAAACCACAAGAAGTGTACGATTTTATGCACGAGTTCTACCAGAAACATGGTGTCAATCCGGGGCGCGCCGGATATGACATGTCAATCGAAACCGAAGAAATCGTCTATTCGACCCGAAAGATGTTGACCCAATTATTCAACGGAACAGATCCAAATTACCTGACATTCAGCTATAACGCGAGCGATTCTCTGAATATGATCATCAGCGGCATGCTGTCAAAAGGCGACCACGCGATCACCAGTACCCTCGAACATAATTCGGTGCTGCGTCCTTTGTACCATAAACAACAGGATGGCGTAATCGAGGTGACGTATATTCCGTTCGATGAAAAAGGGTACATTGATCCGGATGATGTGAAAAAAGCTTTCAGGAAAAACACCAAATTGGTGATTCTGAATCATGGCTCAAACGTCATCGGCACGGTTCAGCCGGTTGGTGCGGTCGGAGCGTATTGCCGGGAAGCGGGCATCCCGTTCGCAATCGATGCCAGCCAGACAGCAGGAATTATTCCGATTGACGTTCAGGAAATGCATATCGATATTGTGGCATTTACCGGGCATAAATGTTTGATGGGACCCACCGGAATCGGCGGTTTATATTGCAGCCGGGATATCGACATTCGGTACACGCGTTTTGGCGGTACGGGTGTCCGTTCTGCCGATCGGCTGCATCCGGCGGAATTTCCTCACCGTCTCGAATGCGGTACGCTGAATATCGTCGGCGTGGCAGGACTCCATGCGGGGCAGAACTGGCTGCAAAAACAGGGAATGCCGCAATTGCACCAGCAGGAGATGGCGCTGTGGGAAAAATTGCGAACCGGCTTGCAAAACATCGATGGCGTAACGACCTATTGCGCCACCAGCACAAACAACCAAAATGCGGTATTGAGTTTTAATATTCGCGGGTGGGAAGCGGCGGATATGGGAACCATGCTTGATGTCGATTACAATATTGCCTGTCGCACCGGCTTGCAATGTGCACCGCTGGTTCACGAGCAACTGGGGACGGATAAAATTCATGGTACAGTGCGATTGAGCCTGGGACCGTTCAACACCGAAAGCCATATCGATACGGCGCTCTCGGCGGTGGCTGATATCGCTGCAATCAAGAGATAACCGATTAAGGAGGTGGGATAAAATAAGTTACCCATTTAAACTGCTTAAGTGGCTATTTATCAAAATTACATTTAAGCAAAATGTCCAGGTCATTTTATCCCACCTCCTGAACGCTCGAAGCCGGGGCGCACATTGATTTATGACTGGATTTTAACCTTTTTTTGGAGTGCGTCGCCTTTATGCGATGCGGGCTGCGAAATCCATAAAGGGATTTCACTCCGCCCGATATGATTGTTGCAGCTCAAAAAAATCCGTCTCAAATCCAATGTTCCAAAATTGAATTTTTGACCGTTCAAAGCATAATCAATTAATCGTGTACGGCTCCTCCACGAAAATCCTGATTCTGCCCTCAAAAAAAAGCGGCGTAATGAGTACCAGTGCAAAAACGATGATTGCCAGCGAGACGAAACAGCCGCTCACGAATTGCGCATGCTCCAAGATGCCCAGGCGGCTCAACATATAAAACCAATCGTGCATCCCGCCTCCGAGCAACGGCAACTTCCGGGCGCTGGCGTCTGTCGCGTACACACTGAGATTCAACAAATTTTGACCGAGCCAAAAACCAAAAATTTGTGTCAACGACAGCAATCCTGACTTATAGAAATACCTTGCCATCAAAGCGGGGTAAATTATCTGCATCAGCGTACCGCCCGCCGCATGAATGAATTCTCCGAACAGAGCGAATACAAAATGACCCGCTTCATGGATAATCAAATCCACTTTATCCAAAAACGAATATTGCTCTCTTTCGGCAATAAAATAAATGCACACCGGCAGGAGGATCAATGTACATTTCCATTTGCTGAACGGTTTGAAGCCTGTAAAATGCATTTTTCCGATTATCTCACTTTTTGTCATCACACTTATTTCATTGTATCCTGCGAATGGGCATAAATTAAACATTTTTATTTAAAAAAACATAAGAATACCTCTCGCAGAGGCTCTTGGTTCTGATACAATGTTTAATTAGTGTCCGTCCGAAAACTCGAAAAATTGTCATTGCGAGGCGTTTTTTGCCGAAGCAATCCCCTAATAAAACGGCTGAGATTG
>JAFGMA010000156.1 GCA_016927835.1 Candidatus Zhuqueibacterota bacterium
AATAAAACGGCTGAGATTGCTTCGTCGCAAAAAACGCTCCTCGCAATGACAGCTCAAAGGTAGTTCTCGGACAGACACTATTTAGCAACGGTGTATGTGCTCAAAGAATATTGTTGCACGCCGCTTGAAACGTCTGTGGCAGTATAAAAATGTCAAAGCTGCAGTGAGGTTCTTCGATTATTGGTGTCAACTGGCAAAACAATCAGGGATTATCTTATTAAAAAATTTATAAAAATGCTGCTTAAATATGCCTTTGGGATCATAAATCATTGCTATTATCAAATCAGTACCGCACAAAGTGAAGGCATTAATAACAAAATCAAGGTGCTCAAACGACGCGCATACGGCTATAATGACCTCGATTACGTTATATTGAAAATTATGCAACTGTGATCAACTTTTTTCTAGAAGAACCCCCTTTCATATATTGGTAATAAACAACTGATTTTTGTGAATCTGTCATTCAATTGAAAGGATTCACCATGAATTCGAAAGCGAATACGTGTAAAATTGGATTACCCCATCATCCCGGCAGATTATCGGGAATCTTTATTTTTCTGCTCCTCTCAAACCTGGTATTCAATTGCACCGACAAAATGCACACGAGCAGGCAGCAGCCTTTTTCAGGAGGCTTCAATCCGGATGACATCAACATTTCCCGCGGGATCTGTGTGCTGCTGGGGGACAAAAATTGCAACCTGGCACGCGGGCTCGCAGAGAAAAGCGAGTTGCTGATTTACGTTCAATTGCCCCTTGCCGACGATGCTGATTGCGCACGGCGGGCGGCGGATTCAGCCGGATTCTACGGAACGCGCATTTATGTTGAACACGAAGCGGATTCGAGGATTCACCTGGCGGATAACCTCGCAGATGTGCTGGTCTCATCTGACAGCACGCTAGCTGTTTCCGAGACTGAAATATTGCGCGTGTTGCGACCGGGAGGCATCGCTTTTCTCTATCAGCGGAAACTTACCAAACCGCTTCCCGAAGGGGCAGACGATTGGAGCCATCCCTTCCACGGACCGGACAACAACCCGCAGTCTGAGGATCAACTCATCCGGGCACCGTATCTGACGCAATTCCTGGCTGATCCGCGGTATGCGCCGGCAACGCAGGCGACAGTGGCATCGGCAGGACGGGTATTCAAGGCATTTGGCAACGTAGCGTTCCATGAACGGGAGGAGCCGTACCTCAATACGCTGGTGGCTTTCAACGGCTATAACGGAACCCTGCTCTGGAAACGCGACCTGGTGCCAGGGATCATGTTGCACCGCAATATCCTCATCGCCACTCCCAAAATCCTCTACATGGGGGATGATAAATCGTGCAAACTCATCGACACCGGGACAGGTCAATTGAAAGATGAGATCAAGCCACCATCAGACTTCGCCGGGGGCACGTTTTGGAAGTGGATGGGCATGGAGAATGGGACGCTTTACGCGCTGCTGGGCGAGCAGGAACAAAAAGACCCGGTAATGCGCTGGCGGCGAATGCAACACGGCTGGCCCTGGAACGCAATTTCAAACGGATTCAACAAACCGGACCATCCGTGGGGATTCGGACGAAACATGCTGGCTATCGATCCGGAGACTCATGAAATTTTATGGCATTATCACGAGCAGGAGCCCGTGGACAGCCGGGCGCTCTGCATGAAAAACGGGCGCATTTTTCTGTTTCGCTTCGGCGCGTACCTCACCTGTCTCGACGCGAATAGTGGCAAAATATTATGGCGCAAAACACCGGAAAATTCACCGGACTTGTTTGCAGCCATTGGCGAATACCTGCATCGTCAAAGTTGGGAATCGAATTGGCGTACCCGGAATTATCTTATGTGCAGCGACAAAGCGTTGTATTTCGCTGGTCCCCAGATGAGCAAGCTGTTAGCGGTATCAACAAAAGATGGCAGCGTGTTGTGGGAAAATCCGTATGATAATTTTCAGCTCGTTTTGCGCGATGACGGTTTATATGGCATCAGTGGTCCCTGGCGGTCACGGGTGAGCAAAAAGTTCAATCCGCTGACCGGCGAGGTGCTGGCAGAAATTGCCACCGGGCGTCGCGCCTGCACCCGACCGAATGGTACATCCGATGCGATTCTGTTTCGCGCGAATGGCGGAACCGTGCGCCTGGATCTGGCATCACTCCGCCAGCAATGGATTTCGCCAATGCGCCCTTCCTGCCAGGATGGCGTTACAGTCGCCAATGGGCTTCAGTATTGGTGGCCCTTCGTATGCGATTGCCAGCTTTCTATCTATGGCGTAACCGGGCTGGGTCCCGCCGGCGAGTTCGATTTCAATCAACCTGCCGTTGAAACCGAACGCCTCAAACCGGGGGACGTCAATCTAACCGACATGACGCCTTTGCTCGGAATTGAAAACGATTGGACGACATTCCGGGGAAACAACCAGGGCACCGTTACCTCCGACGCCCGAATTGCCCCGAAGGGACGTTTCCTCTGGCATCACCCAACGGATAAAATCAATATACCGGCGACGAATAGCCTGGGTCACCTGCTGTATACCTTCCCCACTGCACCGGTTACCGCTGATGGACTGGTTTTCTATGCCGACACCGATGGTATCGTCCGTGCGCTGAACCTCCTCAATGGCGAACTTGTCTGGAAGGCGTATACCGCTGGTTCGGTGCGATTACCGCCGGCAATCTGGAAAGATCGTGTTTTCGTCGGATCCGGCGATGGTTGGGTTTACTGCTTCGCCGCAAAATCGGGCAACCTGATCTGGCGCTTCCGCGCCGCACCTGTCGAACGAAAAATACCGGTTTACGGCACTCTGCTCTCAACCTGGCCTGTTGCAAGCGGTGTGCTGGTGGAAGACGGCATCGCGTATTTTGCAGCGGGTATTCAAAACTATGATGGCATCCACGTGTACGCGCTGGATGCGGAATCGGGCAATATTGTCTGGCAAAACAATTCATCGGGTCATCTGGATCCCGAAGCCAGAACCGGTGTGGGCGTCCATGGGCATCTGCTGCTGCATGCAGGAAAATTGTACCTTGCCGGCGGAACATCCATTTCTCCGGCAATCTACGATATAAAAACCGGTGACTGCCTGAACGATCCGGAGCCGCTGAAGCGCTGTGAATCAGCGAGTCCGCGCGGTTGGGAGCTGTTCAAACTCGATAGCCAGGTGGCAGTTGCCGGCGAACCCTTTTACGGTCATCCTGATTACAAAGTGTTCGACTATTCTGTGTCCCGCAAAATCGTACATGCTTCGAGCGAGGGGAAGGACATCGTTTGGATTAACAACAAACGAATTGCCTGCTATAATCAACTGGACCGGCGAATATTGAAAAACGCCACCAGCGGCAGCCAGAGAACCGGGCTATTTGTCAACGATTGGGATGGCTTGCGCGTCGGGGCAGAGCCTGTATGGGAATATAACTGCGAAGAAAGCGTGGCGCTGGCAGTGTGCAAAAATGCCGTCGTAATCGCTGAGAAATCAGAGTTGGCTGTGCTGAATATCGCCGACGGTCGCGTGCTCTGGCGACAAGCCTTGATGGCTCCGCCCGTGCCCTGGGGATTGGCTGTCGCGCGCGATGGCAAAATCGTCGTCGCCCTGAAGGATGGTCAGCTACAATGCTTCGGCGGGGAGTCGACGATCCCCATGCCTTATGTGCGCTCGGATAACAGCTTTTTTGTCGGTTCCACCGATGTGGTTTTGGCGTGTAATTCGAAGAACGCCCAAATAAGGTACACCACAGACGACACCGAACCCACACAAGACGCTGATAGATATTCAAAACCTTTTCAGGTGAATGCCACAACAACTATCAAGATGAGAACCTTTGAAAGCGGAAGGGCGCCGAGTTTTGTGACAACGCATCAATTAACGAAACTGGAATACCAGACCGGTATGAAGGCGCCGGCAAACATGGAAAATGGTCTTTCATACAACTATTATGAAGGCGTATGCGGCTCGGTGGACGATCTGAAAAAATTTCAGCCGCTCGCGTCCGGAATCAAGCCGACCTTTAATATCGAATTGCCAAAAGAAGAGGTCGAATGCTGGGGATTCTCTTACGACGGACTGATTAAAATTCCGGAAGACGGCATTTATACCTTTTTCATCGAATCCAATGATGGCAGCAAACTTTTTATAAATGGTGCGGAGTTAATCAATAACGATGGCGATCACGGGGCGATTGAAAAATCAGGAACGGTTGCACTGCGGGCGGGACTCTTCCCGATTCAAGTCCGGTATTATCAAGCAGGTGCCAGCAAAGTCCTGAAAGTGCGTTGGCAGGGACCGGGTTTCGGCAAAACAGAGATTCCCGCCGCTGCGTTATTTCATCAACAGATCTGATCGCTCGAATCGCTTAGCCTGGATTATTCATATAAATTAAGAACATCAGAATTTTCGGTGATTATGAGGGTGTCAGACGAAAAAGCAAACCAAAAAGATATAGCCACCGATTTTCACAGATTTAACACGGATAAAAGCAACATATACTGTACAATAAATCCGTGTTTCATCTGTGCCAATCTGCGGCTGAAAAAATGAATACGTTTTAATTTAAAAACTATACCTTGCGAGTGCACCGGATCGGCATTTAAACTGAAGTTCTCTCATAGCATGACGCTCATTGAATCGGGTGCAAACCTAAAATTGCAGTAGCAAAAAGGTGATGTAAGTAAATATACTGCAAGCGGCTACAAATTGAACATTTTTTGTTGTCATTGCGAGGCGTTTTTTGCCGGGGGCGCCCAGCCGGGGGCGCCCGGCTAAGGGAAGGGGCGGGGGATGGGTTAAAGGATCACCCTTGAATATCGTTTTTACGAATTAAAGACTACGCGTCATTGGCTCCGTAATTATTGGATTGCACCCAAACTTTGAAGTGCCTAAATAATTAGTTATACTTTAGTTCACTTTAGGAATTTTAGTCACCTTTGTCACTTCTAAATCACCCAGAGGAATTCAATCATGCTGAAAATACGCTATCCCATCCTGTTTCTGCTTTTACTTACATTCCGCAACGGAATAACAACTCCGGATTTTGATCAATTCTTCGTTGATCAAACAATGCGCATCGATTATTATCACACCGGCACGAGGAACGTCGACATCTTCAGCCTGGATCAGGTGTATGCGCAAGGACGCTGGGCGGGCAGCAAAACCAACCTGCTGGACACATTGAATCTTGGCAAATATTTGGCAAAAGTAGTGGACGCCGGAACCAATGCCCTCATTTATTCGCGCGGATTTTGCAGTCTTTTCGGCGAATGGCAAACAACCCCCGAAGCGACAACCGGGAACCACCAGACATTTCATGAATCGGTTTTAGTCCCATTGCCGCGTGACGCTGTCAATTTCGTGCTGGCAATTCGCGGCAACGACGGGCGTTTCCACGATAAATGGTCGATCAGGATCGATCCCAATTCCAGATTCATCAGCCGTGAAGGCGCCAATACCAATGCGCGCGTGTCGGAAATGATGATCAACGGGGAGCCGGAAAACAAGATTGACCTGCTCATCATAGGCGATGGCTACACCAAGGATGACATGTCGCAATTCAGAAAAGCAGCGAAAACACTCACCAAAACGCTTTTCAATGTCGAGCCGTTCAAAAAGCGCGAGAAGGATTTCAATGTACGCCGAATTGAAATCGCGTCACAGGAGTCCGGAATCGATGAGCCGAGATCGAAAATCTGGAAAAACACTGCCTGCGGCTGTTCATTCAATTCATTCGATTCGCCGCGCTACGTCCTCTCGTTTCACAATAAAGCGATTCGGGATATCGCCGCCAATGCACCTTACGATGCATTATACCTGCTTTTCAATAGCGAGCGTTACGGCGGCGGCGGTATCTTCAATTTATACGCGGTTTGCTATTCGGGAACCAAACGCCAGGGGGAATCGTGGTGGGCAGAGTACGTATTTGTGCATGAATTGGGGCATTCGCTGGCGGGTCTGGCGGATGAATATTACACCTCTTCAGTTGCGTATGAAGAATTCTACCCGGCAGGCGTCGAGCCCTGGGAACCGAACATCACCGCGCTTAGCGATCCGCAGGCGCTGAAATGGCGGCATCTCGTGCAACCGCAAACACCCATCCCGACACCCTGGGAGAAAGCCCGCTACGATTCCCTCGATGCTGAATTGCGGAAAGTGAATCGTCTGTCCCCGGATTATCTCGAGCAAATTGAAACGCTGCGCACTGAAATGGAGACGCTGCTGCGCTCGCAAACATACTGGGGTGAGGCGGGGGCATTCGAAGGGGCAGGGTATCTTTCAAAAGGCATGTATCGACCGTATCTGGATTGCCGGATGTTTTCCAAGAGCCTCGTGGATTTCGATCCGGTGTGCCAGGCAGCCATCGAGCGGGTCATCGATTTTTACTCCCGCTAGCTTGCACGTTGGATCGTGTGATCGGCAGCCTGACATGGTTTAGCGTTCGAAAAGTTGGCAATGCCGAGAAACCGCTTGCTTGCACTGGGTGCACGCTCGAACATTTTTATCAAACTCGGATCAAGGATTACATAGTGTCTGAACGAAAAGTCCCCAAAATGTCATTGCGAGGCGTTTTTTGCCGAAGCAATCTCATCCGTAAGTGCTTATATTCTAAAAGATTGC
>JAFGMA010000157.1 GCA_016927835.1 Candidatus Zhuqueibacterota bacterium
ACGGTTGATAATCGGGATCGAGGATGTCAAAAATGAAACATAAAACTTCTATTTAAGCTTAAGGATACGAATATCTCCATTTTGGGTTTCAAGGCTTATCCTGTCGCCGCCGCCATTAATTTCGCCTCTACTGATGTTCCAGGATTTTGTTTTTCCCTCCTTATTGGCTTCTTCCGAATAGCTCAACGGAAAATCAGAGATAATTGAATAGTCGCTCCAACCCCGGTCCTGGGCAATGCTGGCTTCGATAGTCGCAGGCAAATTTTCCGGAAGATATAGCCGCAAGTTTCCAGCCGTCGTTTTCATAGAGACATGATGGTCTTTCGAAAAATCCTTCAGGGTTATTTTGGCTTCGATATTGCCGGCAGACGTTTCTGCTTCCACGTAGCCTCTAATATCGTTAAGCTCAATATCACCTCCGGAAGTTGCTGCGCGAATCCCGATTTCAATCGTACTGGCATTGATTTCGCCAGCAGCGGTTTTCAAATCTGTATAACTGCCGATATTTTGAGCATCAATATCTCCGCCAGCGGTTTTTGCCTCAAGCGTTCCGGCACAATTCACAATGCCGATACCACCTCCGGCAGTACTGATTGTTGCATTGCCTTTTACATCCCGAATGCGGATACTGCCTCCCGCAGTCTTTGCGATCAGATGGCTGTCCACTGTGCTCGCGGATATGCCACCGCCAGCCGTTTTCAATTGCACCGGACCTTTGATTTTCGAGACGTCGATATCGCCACCGGCGGAAGTAAGCTTTGCTGTGCCCGTACAGGTGTGAAGGCTGATAATCCCGCCTGCTGTATTAGCTGTGACATCACCTACGATTTGATTTAGATTTAAATCGCCGCCTGCTGTTGCCAGATCCACCGTTCCCTGCACATCCCTGACAGCAATATCGCCGCCGATTGTACTAATATCAAGATTAAATACGCGTGGCATATTTATTTCAAAACGCGAACGAACGCTTTCAGTGCGCACAGGTTCTCGTTCTATCCGCACCGTATTGCCGACTTTGCTATAGCTTGATTGATACTGCTCCATAATTTTATTGGCTTCGGCTTCGGTGAGAACATGCAGATCGCAAAATTCCCGGATTTCAATCGATTTTTTTTCCCATGTGATTACTTTCACATCGCCGCCAACGGATTTAATGCGCAGCAAACCGTTCGGCTCGACTTTGAATGTATGCGTCGATGAGCTGCGGAAAATATCGCCCTTTTTTTCAAGTGAGATTTGCGGCATCACCGGACAGGCGATAAGTAAAGTGATGCCCAGGAAAATTAATTGCTTCATAAGTGTTTTCATCGGATTTTCACCTCACAATTTTAACCGATTATCTCGAATTTACCTGTATTAGCAGTATTGATTCTGCACGCAGTCGCTTGCTTACTCCAATAATTTTGATGCTTTTACACGGATATACTTATTTTCATCATTCTGAGCTGCAGTCTGCAATGGCACAGTAATTTCGTGTGCCGGAAGGCTGCTCAATGCGCTGATGGCTTCCATTCGAATTTTTGAATTTGGATCATGCAGCATTCTGTCAATCAAAGCATTTTTGATCATTTCGTCTTGCGGTATTTCCATCAAGCTATTGATCGCTTTTAACCTGACGCCCGCATTTTCATCGTTTTCAATCACATATATCAGCGCATCCCGCACATCTTCGCCAACCGGCTTCCCAGCGCCCAATGCTTTCACGGATTGCAGTCGATTGCCCGGGTGATCGGCATACATGGCTGTCCACGCGAGCAACTGCCTGACAGGTGTATCGAAAACCGCTCCTCGAACTGCAACCTGGTGCATCACGGTGTATTTCATTTCAACTTGCTCCGTTTCAGGATAATAGCTAATGCTGTGTACTCCGACGATTCTGGGTGTGCTGATGGCAGCTTCCGATCCGGAGTGCACATCAGAACCAATGCTACCCGCTAAAATACTCGTTTCAGCAGGCTTCGAGCCGACACTGATGCGCCCGATCCAAAATACGATCAGCAAAATTGCGCCTGCAATTGAATAGCGTAAAATTTTCAAATATTCAGAATTGAAAAGCAAGCGCGAGGACTGCAAAAGGTTTTTGGTTCTTGTTGGTTTATGAACGCTCTTCAATCGCTGATGTAATAAATTTCGGCTATGCATCAGAAACGTTTCGGTTGGCTCGATGCTTAGTCCGATTTTCATCTTTTCCATGAATTGTTGAACGCGTTCCAGTTCCGCCTGGCATTCCGGACAATGGTCCAGATGCGATTCCAGGTCGGTCAAAGCGCTGCCGCTCAATTCGCTGTCATGATAAACATAGAGCGGAATAAGCTTCTGTATTTTATTACAATTGGACATTTAACTCACCGATAAACAAAGTTTATACAGAAATGTGCAGCTATTACTTGTTTTTGAGTTTATGATAAATTGCCGTCATTGGAGTTGTAGCGCGCTTTATTGAGACTTCATTTTTCAGAACGGACGACATTATTAGCCAGCCCGTTCAGCCGTCTCGATGAATTAAGTTATACTTCGAACGGGTATAATTTAAGCATCTCGGAGTGCATCGCCTTCATGCGATGCGAGTCGTGAAATCCATAAAGGGCTTTCACTCCAAAGTATCACCGTACACTTTAGATCATCACTAAATGGATGTTTGAAATGTTTAATTTATGACCGTTTATAGGATAGCTCAATATTTTTCCAATGCATCTCGCATTTTCAGAACGGCGCGAAATAAATAGTTTTTAACCGTGCCTACCTGGCAATCTAATATTTCCGCTATTTCAGCTAGTTTAAGACCTTGATAATGTTTGAGAATAAAAACACTTCGCTGCCTTGCTGAGAGTTGTGCGAGGATTTGGTTTATATGGTCCTGCAATTCAAAATTGAGATACTCATCTTCAGGCGTTTTGCCAGAATCCGGCAACACGACTTTCCAGAAATCGCCACCCTCGCGCAATTGTTCGTCCAGGGAAAACGTCTGGTACCGCTTTTGTTTTTTAAGGTAATTTATGCAAAAGTTGACGGCAATCTTGTAAAGCCATGAGGAGAATTCGCTTTTAAATTTAAATCCGGGAATTCCTTGAAACGCTCTCAGAAAAATTTCCTGGTATGCATCTTTGACATCTTCCGTATCGTGCAAGAAATGATAAATAAGCGCCGTAATTCGCCGGTCGTACATGGCTACCAGTTCTTCAAATGCCTGCTGACTTCCCTGTTGTGAACGTTTAATAAGAATTGCTTCCCTTCTCTCCATTCAATTTCCTTCATCGCGGTATCTCGCGGCACAATGCGGTGAACAGCGCGAGAGCAAAATAAAGCCTGCCAATTTTGCCGGATTCCCTGCCTCAAATTCTAAGGCGCATTTTCTTCCCAGTAATTTCACCTGATGCACTTATGCCCTGATCGGGTACAAACTGTCTATTCTTGTGAAGCGCATCATACTACTTTAGACAATCAAGAATGAAAAAAGTTTGCAAAGGTAAGCTAATAAATTATTCAATGGAAAATTCTACCGATTAAGAACCTATCCGAAAACCAATTTTAAGAATGAATCGGATTAGGCAAAAACTGTAATTCCCGCATGTTTTAGGCGGGGTGCCGCCCACGGGTATCCACCATCCCTGTTTATAAATCGATTCCCGTGGTCGGCATCCCGATCAACGGACATCGGGAATGACATTTATAAAAAAGTTCCATTTTTAGGCTGTTTTTATCCTGTCCCGAAGAAATTTCAATAAAA
>JAFGMA010000158.1 GCA_016927835.1 Candidatus Zhuqueibacterota bacterium
AATCTCAGCCGTTTTATTAGGGGATTGCTTCGGCAAAAAACGCCTCGCAATGACAATTTTTCGAGTTTTCGGACGGACACTATTTAACCAGTACCGCCTGTTTGGTTTCGACCTGCTCGCCGGCTTTCATTTTAACCCAATAAATGCCGCTTGGCAGCTCATGCGCCTGCCAATGAATCGAATAGTCTCCCGGCTGTTGATCGCCATCGTGCAGAGTGAGCAGCGTTCGCCCAAGCGCATCGTAAATCCGGATATCGATGGTTTCCGGCTCCCGGAGCGAATACGAAATCGCTGCCTGGCTGTTAAACGGATTGGGATAAATATTGTGCAAGACAAAACGCGATGGTTTTGAATCGACATATTTCAAAACTGAGTTGGGGATTACAGGAAAATATTCAAAAGCGCCAATATCCGGGGCATTGCCCTGGTAATTATCATTGATATTCGGAATTCGGAGTGCGCGATCAACGTTCGGGCTTTCGGCTGTCAGATGAAAATTACCCCCCTGGGCATCCACGAACATGCTCTCGGTCGAAATGGCATGCTCCTCCTGACCCGTGGCGCTGTAGAATTCCGTGGGTGAATAATAGCGAGTACCCGCCCATTTTATGAAACGATTGGGATCGGTTGTATAGAAATTATCATAATCGAAATCAGCGGGACCGTTTATTTCGTAATCTTCAAACGCGTAAACCACTCCGGCGATGATGTTATTTCGAAAAATAATATTACTCCATTCACCGGAACTGACCATCCCGTTTGTTTCAGGCACATCGGTGAGGGCGGTATTATGATAAACCAGGCTGCGTCCGCTGGTGTTGCTCGAGAACTTGAAACTTGTCAGATGGAACTTGTGAATTGTGTTGCGAATCGCATACGTTGGTCCGACCGTGATCGGCGCCAATGAAATGCCGACCAGCGTTTCGTACATGGTATTTTTGTAAATCCTGAAATTGCGGCATGCGCCTTCCGGTTCAACACAGTCATCCTTGATATGATGCATCAGGTTGTTGGAAACATCAACATTGCAATTCCATGAATCATCATTCATGTCATCCCACTGAGCGGCAAGCACAGCATTAAAATAGCCATAGATTTCATTGTGAGCAATAATAGTCCCCGAGCCGGCTTCCAGCATGATGCCCGCACCTTCGAAATAGGATCCCTTCAAATAATCCCAGGGCCAATTATAAATGGAAGTTTCCCAGATTTCGTTATTTCGAATGACATTATCATTTGAATTTTTTCCCTTGAGCCACAGGGCAGCCCAGGTTGAATGTATTTTATTATTTTGAAAGACACAATTCGATGAATTTTTCAGGTAGATGCCTTTCCCATAAGTTGACAAACCATAGTATCGAATCTCCAATCCATCAATCATCACCCAATCAGCACCATCGAGTAACATACCATATTCCATACAGCTCACCTGAATGGGGTAGGCATCCGGATCCCCCCCGTCTGTCAGCGCCAGATACAAGGTCTTATCGTGGAAATACCACCCCCCCGGAGGACCGATGTAGCAGCTTGCCAACTCATTCTGGCGATTATAGCGATAGAGCAGTTGACCGTCAACATGCACCTGACCGGGTTCGTATTCGCAATGCGCCTGGTATACGCCGCTGGTATTTATAGCCTGCCAATTATCGATTGCATCAACTTGGTTGAATGTCAAATCTGAACCGTCCAAAATTGCAGCGCCTTCACCTTTGAAGACAATCGGGGCATCAGGGCGACCTTTTTTGAGGATATCCACGCTTTGATGGTAAACACCAGGCATGATATGGATGATATCACCGGGCTCCGCCTGGTTCGCCGCATGTTGAATGCTGGCAAAAGGCGAACCCTGGCTTCCGTCATTGGCATCATTGCCATTGGGGGCAACGTACACATTTCTTTTGCCCACTGCTTCGAATACATCATTGCGTGTGGATTGCGTCAGTTGCATTTCCGACGAACCGGTTACACCATCCGGATCAATCAATTTGAGTTTGATAAAATATTCCGTATCAGGATACAGAAAGAAAAGCGAACCGCTGAACATATTCTTTTTGATCCTGATCAAGTCATGGCCCTGGCGCCAGCCTTGCTGCAACGTGCAATAATAAATCTCAATCGTGGCATTTTGATTATCATCACCTGCAATTCCGGCGCTAATTTCAATGGAATTAAAAGTGGCAGCCGACGTCACGCTTGAAACTTGCAGAATGTTTTGTCCCCATGCTAAGCCCGAAATTAAAGCTATGCTGAGACAGATATTCATAACGCGATTCATGTGTTCCCTTTCTCTGTTTTTAGCCGTCATTCTGTAATTACGATATTGGAATTTAAAAATGATGACAACATGTTTACACCTGTTATCGTCACAAAATCGAAATTTGATTAGCAAATGTGAAATAATCGATATCGATTCCGTTGTTAAGGCACTCTCAATGAAATATACAATTATGTAACTGAAAAAATTGTGCCATGATGTAACAAATAGCAGGTTGGTGTCTGAAATGTTACAACTATATTGTGCTCAGGGGCATAGCTAAAGGAAGCCTAACAAGCTGAGAGAAGCGAGAAAATGGGTAATTCAGCTTTCGAAGCATGCTGCATTGCATTTTATTTCGGTTATTTACAATTGTTTATAAATAGGTTAGCTGGCACAATACTTGCGTTGGCAAAAAGGCTACAATAAACTTGATTCGAAATTTCTGCCCGGATTCAAAGCTTTCTGCTATGTACAAATTACGAAATATGTAAAAATTACTCGATCCAATCCGGTTTTTCGATCAAGCAATTCGCTTAATAACATAAAAGCAGGTCTTCGTTTGCCAGAAACGTATGTGAATTCAAATCCGGCTTTCGAAAATCCATCTTCTTACATTAGAACAAGTTAGCACCCGCAATAAATTCAGGAAAAAGGGCTTGATGGAATGAATCAAGAGGTATTCGATCTGTTCGCTGAAACACACGATTGGGTTTATACTTTCAAGGGTGACATACCATTTTGGGTTCACCAGGCAAAGCAAAGCAAAGGCAGGATTTTGGAATTGGGCTGCGGCACTGGCAGAATTACCTGGGAAATTGCGAACGCAGGTATCCCGATTATCGGAATTGATATTTCAGAAAAAATGCTTGAAAAGGCAAATAGCAAACGGTCTTCATACAAAAATGCAGCAACTGTGCTATTCAAGCAGGCTGATATGCAGCACTTTAACCTGGGCATCAAATTCCCGTTGATCATCATGCCCGGTCGCAGCTTTGAGTTTTTGTCTACCAGGCGCGAGCAAAGCGACACGTTGCATTGCTGCATCAACCATCTGGAAGATCAAGGGCGGATCATCATCTTCGTGATCAGTCCCCTGAAACAAAGAATTCGGGAGGAAGTGGAAGAATTCCGCAAGAGCGTCGTCAATCCGCAGACCGGCAATGTTTGCCATTACTATTGTCGGGAATACTATGATCGACGCCGGCAAAAAATCACATCATTCCATCGCCTTGAAGAAATTTCCCCGGACGGACACATTTTCCGCGAATGGATTTACGGGCCGATTCATCACCGGTTATCAGAAGCTAAAGATATGGAAAAACTGGGTCAGGATCTCAACCTGGAAGTCGTTGCACGCTACTCCGATTGGCTTCGAAAACCGTATAAGGAGGGCGATACCTGCCTGATTTATGTCTACCAGAAATGAGATTACACTAACTTAATTTCTTATTTAACAAGTTATTTATATGTGCAATTTATAAACAAATTAAGTCCTGCCATGTACCACTCTTTAGATACGGGGGAAAATTCAATAAGTCACTCAGCCAAAACCATCGCTGCCATTATCTTATGTTTGATAATTGCCTCTTATACTTTCGGTCAAATAAGCGGAACAGCAGTAAGTCAACTGGAATGCCAGCCAGGAGAAATTCTGATCAAATTAAGATCAGAATTAACGATGAAATCAACTTCCGCCGCAAAGTCGGCAACAAATACCAATTTTGGAATCGCATCGCTGGATATTCTCAACGATAAATACCAGATTGAGAAAATTGAAACACTGATAGATAGGAATTGCATCTCATCAGCCCATTTAAAAAAAGCAAGTGGGGAAGCATACTCGCCCATAAATATTTACAAGCTGGTTAGCCGCGACCGCTCAATCGATGTAGTTCAAATGGTAGCAGATTATTCGAAGGATTCAAATATCGCGTATGCCGTACCCAATCACATTTTCCACACCTTTGAAACCATTCCCAATGAATATACTGACCGCGCGAATTTGGCTGCGGTGCAATGGGCACTGGATGCGATTGACGCACCCGATGGCTGGGATTATGGAACCGGCAGCGCGAATGTCATTATCGGAATCGTCGATACGGGAATAGATTGGGATCATCCTGATCTGGCTGCCAAAATCTGGATCAACCAGAATGAGATTCCCGGCAATGGCATCGATGATGATGGAAATTCTTTTGTGGATGATGTGCACGGCTGGGATTTTGTTTCTGTCAATTCCTCCGAAGTGGCAACCGGGGAAGATCCGGGTCCGCGAGATAATAATCCGATGGATTTCACGGGTCATGGCACGCATGTCTCAGGAATTGCGGGAGCCACCACGAATAATTCTTATGGAATAGCCGGCGTGGCATGGATTTGCATGCTGATGGCGGTGCGCGCTGGTTACAAAGATGCTGAGGGCAACGGAACGTTTACCACTTCTGATATTGCAGCGGCAATATATTATGCTGCGGATAATGGGGCAAATATTATCAATATGAGCTTTGGGGCTACGATTATTGGTACACTTTCTGAGGATGATCCCGGTCTATCCGCATTTAAAGATGCGATTGATTATGCTTATGCAAAGGATGTTATTCTGATTGCTGCCGCAGGCAATGATGCAATGAAAAACGTTACAGTGGTTCCGGCGTTCTTCAGCAAAGTTATTGGCGTCGCCGCTACGGATAAAAACAATGATAAAGCCACGTTCTCCAATTTTGGCTCAGACTGGATCGATGTTGCTGCGCCCGGCGTGAATATAAAAAGTACATTCTTCAATGATGTATTCGCATATATGAGTGGTACCTCCATGTCCACTCCGCTTGTGTCAGGTTTAGCTGCGCTTATTTTATCGAAAAATCCGGATTTCTCGAATGAAGACATCGCCATGGTCATTACAAATGAAGTGACAGCCCCGGCTTCGGAATACTTTGTCGGCAAAGGGATCATCAATGCTGAAAAGGCGCTGCAAGTGGACCAAAAAACAGATTTGGTAGCTAAAATTACCAGTCCTGAGAATATGTATGTATTAGTCACAAACTACATTGGATTTTACGTATCAATAAAGGGAGCCGGTTGGGCACTAGAATACGGTCCGGGGATTTATCCGCAAAACTGGACGTCAATATCTGGGAGCAATTCGACAACGGATTTTGACGGTCTGTTAACAGGCTGGAGCCCTACTGCCCAGGACAACGGTACTTACACATTTCGGTTACGCGTTTGGTATGGCGACCGCGAAATATTTGATCGAGTCACGATTAATATAAAGCAAAGCGCATTTCCTCAGCAACCTGGTTGGCCCATTCAAACCAATGGAGAGGTGCATACCAGTCCAATCGTGGCGGACTTAGATAATGATGGGAACTCAGAGATAATTCTTTATGTTGATAGTGGCTATCTCTATGTTTGGGATCACTGGGGACAAAATAAACAAGGTTGGCCCCAATACCTGGGATCAGCGAGACCTTCTGAAATCTATGAAAAACAAAATTGGCTGCAAGCCATGCCCGCTATAGCCGATATGGACAATGATGGTAATTTGGATATCGTTGTAATTACATTTTCTGGGAGAGTTCTGACATTTGATTATCTCGGAAACAAAATAGACGATTGGTGTATCTACAATAGCCCTGGATTTTGCATGGGTCCAACTATTGTTGATTTGGATAATGATGGGCAAAATGAAATCATTTTCAGATCATCTAAAAATTTGTATGCTTATTCAAAAAATGGTGTTTCATTGTCAGGTTGGGTTGCGCGCTTACGAGGTGAGGGTTTGCATGTTTGGCCAAGCCCATCTGTTGGGGATATTGATAATGATGGTGATTATGAAATTGTTATTGGGGCGTTATATTATTATTATGAGGACTGGATTAATGAAAAAATGTACGCTTATCACCATAATGCAGAGGACGTGCAAGGCTGGCCTTATGAAAGCGGTTACGGGGAAGGTTACACCGGTTGGATCCGGTCTGATGCGACATTAGCCGATTTAGACGGGGATGGCTCGATTGAAGTTATTAGCGGTACTGAAAAAGGCTACATTTTAGTACTCAATTCAGACGGTACTTCTTTTGGAGATGGCTGGCCCCAATATTTGCCCTATAGCTTTAAGGCATCGCCGGCTGTAGGTGATATTGATAATGACGGTGAATTGGAAATTGCCATTGGAAATCGAAGCGATGATGAAGGGCGACTTAAATTATATGCCTTTGAACCCGATGGTTCGCTTATCGAAGGCTGGCCTTATATCGTAGGCGGTTTGGGTGGATATACGTTTGGTTGGATTTCGCCGGTGATGGCTGATGTAAATGGTGACAATCAGATCGATATTATTTCTGTTCTGGAAATCGGGGCATCGCTTGGAGAAGGAGGCAGCGAAGTTTACGCTTTTGATAAGAATGCAAATGTCATTAGCGGATTCCCGCTTTCTCTTCAGGAAAAATCGTACACCGCTGTCACCATTGCTGATATTGATGGCGACGGAGACGTTGAAATTTTGGCAGGTGACTTAAGCGGCAAATTGTTCGTTTGGAATTTGCCACATCCCTACAATGCCGAACTGAGCCCGTGGGGCAAATTCAAACATGATAATCGAAACACGAGTTGCTTTCATTACAGCGATCCTTCGATGCCTGTGCCGGTTGAATTGGCTAGCTTCAATGCTATCATCAATAAAAATGTCGTCACGCTGAAATGGCGAACCGAGACCGAATCGAATAATTATGGATTCGAAATCGAAAGAGCGCTGAAAACCGATTCAAGTGAATGGGAGAAAATCGGTTTCATAAAGGGAAACGGAACCACTACCAATCCCAATCATTATTTTTACGATGATCACTTAAATAATCAGCTTTTAAGCCATCTGCAAAAAAACGAGATCTATTATCGCCTCAAACAAATCGATTTCGATGGCACGGCTCACTATTCGAAAAAAATCAGCATAAATAATAATCAAAGAAGACTTTCTTTTCGGCTCTATCAAAACTATCCCAATCCTGCGAATCCGGCGACTCAAATGCGGTTCACATTGGCGCAGGCGTGTTTTGTTTCATTAAAAGTGTATAATGTGCTTGGCAAAGAGGTCGAAACCATCATCAGCGAGCATCTGGAAGCCGGCGAACATCGAATACAGTGGCAAACAAATCAACACCCAAGCGGTACTTACTTTTATAAATTGGAAACGCCTTTTTATTCTGAAACCAGGAAATTTGTTTTGATGAGGTAGTGTCAAATGTGCAAATCCGCCAAGGGCACAAAGGTTTCAAAGTACAATTCCATGATAGATGTTACTCTGTGAACCGCGTGGCTCAGGAGATTGAATTCGAATAACGAAACGGTCATAACTTTTCAATAAAGCAAATACGTTGCTCGAATCTTCATAAATTTTTTGAATTCAGGCAGTTTGCGCGACTTTATTTCCTCTGGCGACAATCCCGCTTTGATCCAGCCCTCGGTTTGCGCACATCCCATCTGCACCTGGAAACCGCCCAAAAACTGATATTGATCGGGGTGCTGTTCCCAAATCGTTTTCAGCATATACAACGCTGCCAGATAGGCGTCGAGTGCTGCGCGGTCATAGATCGTCACTTTCACACCGCGACATTTTTCACCACGATACTTGTGCCAATTTGCGGTGGGCACAAATTCCCAGGGCACGAACCGAATACCCGCCAATCCATAAGCATTCATTTTTGCTGCCAACGCCTCGCCATCCAGCCAGGGCGCACCGTAAATCTCAAAAGGAATATCGGTGCCGCGCCCCATGGAAAGATTGGTCGTTTCCAGTATTCCCAACCCCGTATACAGGATTGCCCCGGTTAGCGTTTTCATATTTGGCGATGGATTGCGCCAGGCTAGTCCGGTATCATCCCAGTACATCGACCGCGTCCAGTTTTCCAGCGGCACCACCGTCAATTTGCAGCCAATGCCGAACGCATCATTGAACATATTTGCCAATTCACCAACAGTCATGGCGTGCTGCGTTGGAATCGGAAAAATTGCTGTGAATTTGCCGGTCAAACTATCCGGAGGGATGGTTCCCTCCACTTTCACACCGCCAATCGGATTGGGACGATCGAGCACAACCATCTCCTTATCGAATTTCCTGGCAGCGCGCATCGCATGCGCCATGGTGGAAATATAAGTATAAAAGCGGCATCCGATATCCTGGATATCGAAAACCAGCACATCGATATCATCGACCATTTCGCCGGTTGGCTCTCGATTTTTTCCGTAAAGACTGATTATCGGCAGATTGGTGGCGGAATCGATTCCATCATCAACTTTTTCATCATCGGTGCCGCGAATGCCGTGCTCCGGACAGAACAGCTTCACCAGGTTGACATTGGGCGCCTCAGCCAGAATGTCGATATCCGACTTCCCGTCCCGGCTGCGACCGGTATGATTGGTGATCAATCCAACACGCTTGCCCGCCAGAATATTGAAATTATTTTTTACCAACACATCGATACCGGACAATACCTGTCCCTTCGGAAGCGTCCCGGAGTAAGTGCCCTGATGCCCGCAGGTGAGCAAAATCAGGCATGAACTGAATAAAATTTTTAAGTGTTGCACGGATTTATCCTTTAAATTTGATTGTTCAATGTGTGCCGAAAACCATTCTGAGATTCGTTATCGGAGATGACAACCAACCCGCCCTTCTCTATTTCCGAAAATTATATACAAACGACAGCCAGGGGATTGGCAATCCATGTTTTATAACTTCACCGACAATGATGAAACCGACATCAGCAGCCAACTGATCGCCAAAAAATCTCAAGGAGATCGAAAGCGGCTGTTGTCCCAATGTCAGACCTTCGCCGGTGATAAACCAGTTCTCCGAGATCAATGCCATGCTGTTCGAGAGGCGCTTATTGTAGCCCAAAACGATAATCGGATTTTTGGCGAACTCAAAATCGCCATCCTCTCCGCTGGTATAACCAAGTCCGAGTCCGGAAGTGAAGCAATTCTCGAGCGGTCCGAACGTGCCCACTGCGAATGCAATGCCGGCAGCGTATTCATCGGCGAAAGAGGCACAAAGCGCACCTACAGACAGGGAAACGTTTTTTGAAGTATTGAAACCAACTCGTGGAGCAATATACTTGACCTGGTCAGCAAGTCCCAATCCGGGGAGTACCGAAACACCAGCCATGAGACTGAAATTATTGGTGATGCCATAGGAAAATCCGGGAAATAAGATGTAATAATCCGAAAAATAGCCTTCCCCTTTGCGGAGGGGTCGCCCGGTTGGCGCAAACATAAGCCGCGAATAATTGGGATCATCGCGCTGGAACGTCCCCGCGACGACCCGTCCCTTGAATAGCTCAACTGATTCAACCTGCGAAATGGGAACGCGAATTTCGAGTCCGCCGATGGTTACAAAATCGAGCGTCTGGTCATCTTTGCCTCGGATTTTCCCTTTCAGCAAAGATCCGTCCTTTAAGGAAACGGTTACCAATGAATCGAGGGGAGTTGCTATTTGCTCCGCTGCTTTGGGTGCCTCTCTGTGCTTGAGCGCAAATTCATACGTTCCGGCTTTAATCTCCTCAAAATGATCGATATATTCTCGCAAGCGATTTATGTCATTTTCTGTCTGATCCAAATGCCTGATTCGCTCTTCGCCTTCGGTGGTTCCCTGGCAGGTGATCCTGAAAAAGTAATTTCCGGTCGATGTTACGAAAAGTACCGCTTGCTTGAATCCTTCAATATTGGGAAATAGCTTATACAGGGTTCTTTCATTGAGATCGATCTCCTGCCCAACCCGGTCACTCAAAACGATAACTTCATCCCGAATTTCTTGTGAGTTGACAGGTGTGCCTGATGAGACAACAGCGGCACAAACCATGATCAGCAACACTGTTTTTCGACGCATGCCGTGCCTCCTTCCTTATTTGATGCAAAGCTGCGAAAAATGATCCTGTCGACGATAATTATCACTCAAAGCATCGACAGGCGTAACTATCTGATGCCGTTTTACGGCGATGATGATCCCATGGATCCGTCCTATTCGCTTATTTGCCTGTTATGCATAATTAGCTGATTGGCACGGATGAAAGGCGGATTTATTGCATTGTGTTGCTTTTATCCGTGTTAAATCATTGAAAATCAATGGCTAAATCTTATTCGCTTGCTTTTTCGTCTGGATGTCGCATCATCCCCGGAAATTCTGATTTTTGCAATTTATATGAATAATCCAGGTTAAAGCGCCCGTCCCAATCCAATCAACCATCTGAACGCGAAATCTGACTCTGATAGCAGCGGATCGCTCACCCAGAACGGTATATCAAATCGGAACCGCGCCTGCTTTCTGAAAACTCGAAATTGAAAATCCAATCCGACACCCGCATCCATCAACAATTCAGACCGATCATCAGCGAACCAGGCATTGCCTACGTCGAAAAAGCCGCAGAGCGAGCTGGTCAGGCGTCGGAAGATCGGCATCTGCCCGATGCCGGGGAGATTGAGTCGTTGTGATAGCTCCACATTTGCGGCTGCGATATTTTCGACTGCCAGAGGCTGATCGAAATATCCCCGCAAATTGCCATCGCCACCATAATGCGGATGCACTTCGGCTGGCAATGCGCCAATGCTTCTCGTATAAAATTTATTGAAACGCGCCATGGGTCCGGCGCCATCGATAAAATAGCGTTCCTGAATCGGGCTCGCATCGCTGCCCGTTATTATTCCGCCGAAGAGCCGTATATCGAGAACTCGTTCGCGGATTCGTTTATCCCAGAGTGCGATTATCTCCAATTTCATGAAATCGAATTCGCTGCCAAACATTTGATTCGCAAGTGAAGCCCGAATCGCTGCTGTCGATTGGTGATGCCGCGAACCACGATCCAACTGATAATGAACATAGAGCTTATTTATCCGTCCAGCTTCCCACTCCGGCACCTTCTGAATCGCATCATCGATCATCACTTTTCGGAAGGCATACTCTGAGCCTTCATTCAGAAGCCTGGCAGAGCACAGTCCCATTGCGACCGAATGTACCGGCGAACCATACATTCTTTTTGTAAACTCAAACTTCATGCCCAGATCAGCCAGCAGACGCCCCTCTTTCTTTATCAGCGTCAATTCGTATTTTATATTCCTTCTATTCCAATCGAACGGATTTGTAAATTGGAAGCCAAAGTCAATGGCATGCGATATAAAACCATAACTGGTGAAGGCATTCAACCGATAATAATCATCCAGGTAGCTTCCTCGCATCCGCGCACCGAGCCATTGACCATCGACATCATTATACCAGGTGATCAGCGCCCATCTTGACAGGTAGTCATTTCGAGGGGTGTAGCGCAAGCGGGGCAAATCCAAAACATGTTTGATCCCGACGCTGCCATTATTCAATCGATTCTTATCCATTATATTGTCATCCGGATCGAGGATGAATTTCACCGGTTTCGAGGTTGTTTTGAAGGTCAGTTGCCCCGATTCTGCTTTTCCGTCCCAGCGCTTCAACACGGAATTGCCACCTTCAGTTTTTACCAGAACATCCACCGGCATGATGCCCCTGTCGTTGCGTTCAATGGTCACCTCCGAGTACCAGGTTCCGTCCTTTTGCGGGAATGTTCGCGTTTTTTTCAATGCGTAATCGACATTCACCGAATCATGCAGCCATTGATGAAAATACCATTCCAGGTCCATTCCGGAGACATCTTCGCACACTTTTCGAAAGCGCTCTTCATTAACATGTTTCAACGCCCACCGGCGATAATATTCTTTTATAATTTCGCTCCAGACACTGTCCCCCACCATCTTGTGCAGCATGTCATGGAAAAGCGCGCCGCGGGTGTAGGCATTGATGCCATAGCCGCCGCGGGTGAATTCGTGCGCATAGCGAGAGATCGGCTCGTAATGCGGACTCGTCATGTAGCGCAGACTGCTGATAATATCGCTCTCCCGACTGGTATTTTCGGGATACGTTTTTTCCAGCCAGGATCTCTCGTTTAATGCCGTTTCGCGATCGAAACCGAATTTTCCGTAGCGCGTCTCCTGGTACCATCGCTCCTGGTATGTCGTCCCGCCCTCATCCATCCAGGAGTCCGCCAATTCGTCGCTTGCAAAAATTCCATAAAAATAAATGTGCCCCACTTCATGCGCGATCAATCCTTCCCATGGACCGGAATTCATCACCAGCATGGGATATTCCATGCCGCCGCCTATCAAACCATGCGTGATGCTCAATTGAGGATAGGGGTAAGGTCCGAATCTGGTTACCAGCCACTCGAGCACATGTTCTCCGCGTTCCACAACAATTTTACTCCACTCCGATTTTACAGATTTTCGGTAGAGCACGTGAATGGGAATTCCGGCATACTCGCCGCGTTCATACAAGAATTCGGGTGAACAAAGCCAGGCGAAATCATGGACATTTTCAGCGTGGAATTTGACCACCCGCATCGAATCCTGCTCCATATTTTTCTCAATCCCAGCCAATTGTTCTTTATATTTAGCTTTCCAATCTTCCTCTGAGAGCGCAGTGTCCACGCGCACCCATTCCCAGCCCGGATCCCCTTCGACGACGTCACCAGTCGCAGCGATGATGAAGTTATAAGGCAACGTGATTTTGACGTCGAACGTGGCGAATTCACCATAAAATTCACCGGGCGAATGAAATTCATCGGCATGCCAGCCCTTTTGATCGTAGACACAAAGCTTGGGAAACCATTGCGCTAGATCGAACTGCTTTCCCCGGTAGCCGGCGCGTCCCTGTATCCTCCTGATTTTCTCCGCAAATTTCAGGTACAGGCTCAACTCTTCACCCGGTGCCAGCGGAATAACCAGCGGCACGAACATCAACGTGCCGTCGATTTTATACGCCGGTGTCGGCATGTCATCCGGCGCCTGATTTTTCATTTTCAACTGCACCGTTTTCAAGTCGAGGTAGCCGTTATGTTTGGGATCGATCCACCGATAATATCCCCTGTTCTTTGCCTCTTTTGCCAGTACCGTATGTTCATCTTTGAAGGCGTTGGGATAAAGATGCAACCACAATTCATGCAGTGTGTCCGGGGAATTATTTCTATAGCAGATAGTGACGTCCCCGTTGAGGAATTTATTTTGAACATCCAGGCTTACGTCGAAATCATAATGAACGTCTTGTTGCCAGTAGGCTGACTCTGAACCGGCGAGTACGGAAAATATCATTGGGAAACATAGAATGACATACAAAAAAATGCGGGGACGTGCCATTTTCTCAACCCCTCGGTTTTCAGGATTAGCGGCTTTGATTCATAACAGATTATTAAATCGTGGGATGTCTTCTCTTATATAAGCAGAAAATTTGCCATTGTCAATAGAAAATTGCATTTTTGTAATCGCAGAATATAAAGGATTTGGAATTTGGGGAAGAACACGCTGAGAGAGTCATCCTAAGTACATAAATGTAATGGACATAAACAGGGGATGTAATCATAAAAAACCTACATTTCTCTTGACAACAATCGCTGTTTTGCATATATTAGATATAGTAATTTATGATATAAAGAACGGTAAATATTAAATTATATTTTTAAAATAGTTATGAGGCTTGGTAAATCAACAAAACGAAATCTGAGGGACGCTTATTTTTTTTGATTGCTGCTGAATTAATTTGAAAACAAAAAAGCAAAATGAGGTGGATTCTGCTTTCGATAATCGCTTATAATTTATTTTGATACTATCATTATCCGATAAATATTTGCTTTAAGAATATTAAATAAAACGTTTTGCGCAGCTCATCTTATTCACTTGTTCCTTAATTATGCAGCCATTATCTGACACCAACAAGGGGGATTTCACCATGATAAAAAGTCTTACCATTTACGGCTTGGTTTTATTTCTGATAAGCTCCTGTCTTCTCTACGCCCAGGGTTCTCTTACTCCGTCCGCGTCGTTCCTGGGCACGCATATTCACGAAAGAGCCGGTTATTATTTGCATACGGCTGGTGATGTCAACGGCGATGGCTTTGATGATTTCCTCATCGGAACGTTTCATAACAGCACCAGGGGACATAACACCGGAGCCGCCTACTTGATTTTGGGAAAAGAGGCTGCAGACTGGGGATTCAATAATTCGCTGACATCTGCCGATGCTCGGTTCATTGGCAGCGGTTCAACTGATGCTGCCGGGTATTACCTGGGCGGCGGTGGCGATGTGAATGGTGATGGTCTTAAAGACATGCTAATCGCGGCAGGTGGCGGCAATTTATATGTAGTTTTCGGACGCTCAAATCCCAACTGGGGTTATACTTTCGATCTCTATCTTGATGCGGAAGCTTCATACTCGCAGGAATTTGAAGATGATTTTGATGCGGTTTCTACCGCTTTTATTGGCGATATGAATGGCGATGGTTATGACGATTTTTTATGTGGTGCACCTTTCAACGACTTTGGAGGTACGAACGCCGGCAAAGTATACTTAATTTTAGGCAAGGCTGCTGGCTGGCAAAAACATGCTAATATTGGCAATGCGGATGCTTCTTTTTATGCGACTCAACCAAGTGGCACTTTCGGCTACTCCGTAGATGGCGTTGGAGATGTGAATGGTGATGGAATTCCAGATTTTGCAATTGGCGCACGCGATGCAGGCAGGATTTATCTATTCTTCGGTAGGAATAGTGTTGATTGGGGTGCAAATTTTGACGCAAGCCAAGCAGATATTATTCTCAATTCTGAACCCGGCGGCGGCTGGACAGGTTGGCGTGTTTCCGGAGTTGGTGATGTTAACGCAGATGGTTTTGCGGACTTCGCAATTGGTGCGCCATATTTGTATCAAAACGCTCTCGAAATCGGCAAAGTCTATCTCGTTTTAGGTCGCAGCAGCGGATGGTACTCGAACTTGGCAGATGCTGATGCCTCATATATTGGGGAGTCAGACTATGACAGGGCAGGCTGGGATGTGCAGGAAGCCGGTGATATGAATGGCGACGGATATGCCGATTTCATGATCGGAGCCTGCTATAATAACGCAAACGGAGAAGATTCAGGTAAAATGTACCTGATTAAAGGCAAAAGCTCAGGCTGGCAGAGAAATATTTCACTTTCTCAAATTAATGATGTATTCATCGGGGAGCATGCAGGCGATTTTGCCGGATTCTCTGTGACGAACGCCGGCGATGTGAATGCCGACGGCTGGAGCGATCTCCTCATATCCGAAACCTATAACGGTGAAGCCTTCTACTGGGGAGGCAAAATACTGCTGTTCGTCAGCGACAACCCGAATGCTCACGTGCCTGAGTTGACAATCGATAGAACCGACCTTGACTACGGTCCCAATCTGCAATCAATGACGGTGACAATCACCAACTCCGGCGGCAGCGCACTGAATTGGAGCGCCACTGAAGTTCCGGAAGAGTCCTGGATCACAACCATTTCCCCTGCCAGCGGCGGTGTGGTAAGCGGCGCCTCGCAAACCATCAGCATCCAGGTCGACCGATCCGGATTGCCCGAAGGCACCTATTCAGGGACAATTCAAATCGCCGATCCCAACGCACTGAATTCGCCGGTCGAAGTCGCCTTGAGTATGAAAACGCTCCCACTGACTGCCGATATTGAACGCTACCGGCAATTTGAAACGGAATTGAATTCCAATAATACCTATTCGAATCCTTATATTGATGTCTGGTTATCTGCGCATGTTGTGAGTCCTTCCGGTGACGAATTTGACATTGACGGGTACTGGCAACAGAACAATGTCTGGAAATTGCGCGTGATGCCCACTGAAATCGGTACCTGGACCTACACAACCAGTTCAAATGATCCCGGCTTAGACGGGATGACTGGCGGATTTGATTGCATCGCGTCATCGCATCCCGGTGTTCTTCGAGTGAATGACGCAGCACCGCATATGTTCGAACTGACTGAAAGCGGTCCCTTTTTCCTGCTTGGGGAAACCAATTGGTGCCTGATGAGCAGCACGGTTTCTTTCTCCGATGGTACATTCCAGCAATTTATCGATACACGACTTCAGCAGCATTTTAATAACATTCAATTTGTACTGGGTACCGGCGGCTTGCCGATTGGTACAGAAAATCCGGAGAACGAGGGCGGACATCTATGGATTTCCCAAAGCGGGCAAACTCTCAATCCCGAATTCTTCAATTGGGTCGATAAACGAATTGCTTATCTCGATTCAGTCCAAATGGGGATGGGTTTCTATATTACCTGGGCACAGCATTTCACAACATTCTCCCGGAGCGAATTCGAACGCTTTGAACGCTACTTGCTCGCGCGCTACGCAGCATATCCACTGCTGTATTGGGTGATTGTCGGCGAATTCGATGAAGCCGGCGCTATCATTGACTACAATTACCACGGCGAAGTCATCGCTTCCGCCGATCCGTATAGCCACCCGGTGACGATCCACCCCGGGCATTCTGATGCATCGAATCTCGGTACCAACAGGATTTTTGCCAACGAACAATGGCTGTCATCGATCATGCAACAATTGCCAACCAATCCAGGCAACGCACCAGTGAATGACTTGAATACGGCTGTCCTGACTGATAGAATTTATAATATGCCCGTTGTGAATACCGAATTTGGTTACGAGGCAAAAGATTATAATGGTCATATTTTTTCAAGCGATGATGTGCGAAAATACGCCTGGGCAATCGTCATGGGTGGCGGATTCGCCTGCTATGGCAATGATAACACGCTCCGTTCGGTGGACATGAATGCGACAAATAGTGATGGCGCTCAGTATTTGAAAATTCTTTATGAATTCTTCCAAAATAAAAATTGGTGGGAATTAACGCCGAATAATGACAAAGTAGATAACGGCTTTTGCCTGTCAAAAGATTTTGATGAACATATCATTTATCTGCCCGAAGGCGGTACAGTGAATGTGACCCTCACCAATGACAATCGCGTTTACGCGGCACAGTGGTTCGATCCCGGGCAGGGAATTTACGAAAATGCGCCGCTGGCATCCAGTGGCGGCATTCAAAGCTACACCCCACCGTTTTCAGACGATGCTGTGCTGATTCTGACTTCCGATTCACAATATGCGATCTCTGTTGATCCCGATACGCTGCACTTCTCCTCCATCAAAGACGGCAACAATCCATCGGATCAAACGATTACAGTTGCGGTTATCGGAACCGGAGCACTTGCCTGGAATGCGACTGAACAACCCGATGAATCCTGGCTGACGCTCCTCAGCGCCAGCGGCGGAGATGGTGATCAAGTTTCGATTTCGGTCGATATCACGGGTCTTGAAGCTGGTGCATATCAAGCCCGGATCAGCATTGATGATCCCAATGCAGCTAATAATCCGGCGGAAGTGATCGTGGCTCTGACAGTAATCAGCAATGAACCGATTATAAATGCGAGCACAAGTTCCGTTCAATTCACTGCGTATCAAGGCGCCAGCAATCCGGCTTCACAAAACCTGACGATCACCAACGGAGGTAACGGAGAACTGCTCTGGTCTGCTGCCGAGGAACCGGATCAGGGCTGGCTGAGTCTGGGCAATGTGAGCGGGAGTTCCGGGGATCAGGTAACGATATCGGCGGATATCTCAGGATTGACGGCTGGTACTTATGCCGGCACAATGCGAATTTCTGATCCGAACGCATCAAACACTCCCCTGGACATCCCGGTGGAATTGGAAATTGAACTCGAGCCCGGCGAGCTATCAGTAACCCCAAAAGTACTCGATTTCGGGCTGGTATCAAATAATCTCTCTTTCACCGTCTCAAATACCGGCGAGGGCACGCTCGATTGGACTGCAACGGAAAATCCGGATGAAACCTGGATTGCAATTAATGGCAATTCGAGCGGAAGCTTGCTCGCCGGACAGTCGACTCAAGTGGAGGTAGCGATCAATCGCAGCCTGCTTCCCGACGGACTGCACTATGCCGAAATCTTTGTCAATTCTAATAATGGCAACGTGCCTGTGACACTTCAAATACAAATTGGCGCGCAGCCTTCAGAACCGATATTGGTGACATATCAACATGTGCTTGATTTTAACACCGATCTGACAACCGCTAAATTCACGATCAAAAATGGCGGTATCGGAACCCTGGAATGGTTCGCTGCTGAAGATCCGGAGCAAAGCTGGATCACATCTATCTCGCCTGCTTCAGGTACGCTATCATCGACCGAAGAAATCGAAGTCAGTGTAAACGTAAATCGTTCTTACCTGAATGATGGTACTTACAGGAGCTTTATAGCAATCAATTCTAATGCCGGTAACACTCATATCGATGTAGAGTTGAATGTGGGTATTCAGCCCAGCACATTCCGGATCAACGTCGGCAGCGAATCCTATATTGATATTTATAATAATATCTGGTCAGCCGATCGACCATACCGCGAAGGCGGCTGGGGACATGTTCGGGGTAATTTTTACAATATCTCGGACAATATCGGCAATACCCAGGATGATCCGCTTTATCAAAACGTGCTTTTCTGGATAGATGGATATCGATTCGATGTCCCAAATGGATCTTATACGGTAATTCTTCACTTCTCCGAATTGTACTATAATTATGTCGGCGGACGTCTGTTCGACACATTTATCGAAGAACAGAACGTTTTGAACGATTTTGACATCTATGCAGAAGCCGGTTTTCACAATGCGACAAAGCGAACTTTCACCGGTATTCAAGTGACGGATGGACGTCTGGATATCGATTTCGAGCATATTGCGGCACATGCAACGTTATCTGCTATTGAAGTTGTCTCGGAAAATCCAAATGCTCCCCAACTCGCACTTTCGCCCACATTATTGCATTTCCAGGATGAAGAGACGATCCTCACACTCGATGTCGCGAACGCGGGTGCGGATATTCTTTACTGGTCTGCTATTGCGGAACCGGAATCTGAATGGATTACTTCGGTAAGTCCTGGCAGCGGAAACTTGAATAATGGGCAATCTCAATCTGTCACAGTCACCGTAGATCGTGAAGGATTAGCATCGGGAACCTATACGGGCAATATCAATCTCATTACAAATTCCGGGGACAAAAATTTACCGGTTGTTTTATCAGTTGACTCATCAACGCCGCAAGAGCCATATACGCAACGCGTAAATTGCGGAAATGCCTACGGCTACTCAGATGGAACCGGAGCGGTGTGGGATGCAGATCAAACTTTTTCACCGGGCAGTTGGGGATATGTTGAAGGGCAGTCATATTTTACGCCGGATATTATCACCAATACAGTTAACGTCGCCCTTTATCAAAGCGTACGCTGGAATAGTGCCTTGTCGTATCGCTTCACCGTTCCCAACGGCAGCTACGAGGTTATATTGCACTTTGCGGAGATTTATTTTCAAGGCAGCAACCGGCGCGTATTCGATATTAACATCGAAGGTGTCACGGTTTTGGATAATTACGATATTTATGCCTCAGTTGGTCACGATGTTGCCACCGTCAAAACGTTTCGGACGACAGTGACCGATGGCTTGCTGGATATCGACATGCCCAGCAGCGTGGATGCAGCTAATGTGTGTGCTATCGAAGTGCAATCGATTATCGAAGAGCCGATTCTCACCGTGACGCCAACTGCGTTGGATTTTGGTATCTCAACCAACACGCAGTCCTTTGCCGTCAGCAACACCGGCGCAGGCACACTCACCTGGAGCGCAACCGAAGCACCCGATGAAAGCTGGCTCACCTCATTAACCCCGGCGAGTGGCAGTCTGAGCAGCGGGCAATCCCAAACTGTCAGTATAAGCATAGATCGCAGCGGACTCTCCGCCGGCGACTATAGCGGTACAATCAGCATTTCATCGAATGGTGGCTCACGGAGTCTGCCGGTCAACATGACCGTTGCCGGTCCGCCAACACTCGCGGTTACACCGCAAAGTATCGATTTCGGCTCAACCACCAGCAGCATGAGCTTCTCGGTGGAAAATGTCGGCGGGGGAACACTGACCTGGGCTGCCGCGGAGAATCCCGATCAGGTTTGGCTCACTTCGATTAGTCCGGCTGCCGGCACGTTGGAAAGCGGACAGTCACAATCGGTAACTGTCAATATCAATCGCACGGGTTTAGCTGCGGGCAGCTATAGCGGCATCATCAGCGTCACTTCTGATGGCGGCAGCCAGGAAATCGCCATCACGATGTCAGTATCAGACACGCCGCCACCTTCCCCGCTTACTGTACGCGTCAATTGTGGCAGCAGCTATCCCTACAATGGCACTTACGGACGCCTCTGGGAAGCTGATAAACCTTATTCAGAAGGAAGCTGGGGTTACATCGACGGACGGACACACTACACCTCGGATATTATCGCTCAAACCGGTGATGTCACGTTGTATCAGAGTGTGCGCTGGGCATCACCGCTGGCTTATCGTTTCGATACCGCCAATGGAACCTATCAAGTCGTGCTGCATTTCGCCGAGATCTACTATGAAGAGCCGCAAAAACGGATATTCAAGATAGCCATCGAAGGCACCGAGTTGCTGTCGTATTATGACATCTATGCCAGCGTGGGGCATGACGTGGCAACTAAAAAAACCTTCGAAGTCACCGTCAGCGATGGCGCGCTCGATATCGTCATGACCGGCATCGTGGATGCACCCATGATTTCAGCTATCGAAGTCATCGCCCAGGTCACCGAACCAACGCTGTCGGTGACGCCCGTGACCCTGGATTTCGGCACCGAAACCAACAGCAAGACTTTCACGGTGACCAATGCCGGTGCCGGCACCCTCAACTGGACAGCTGCGGAAAATCCGGATCAAACTTGGCTCACGACGGTGAGTCCGGCAAGCGGCAGCCTGGGCAGCGGTTCCTCGCAAACTGTAACCGTATTGGTTGATCGAAGTGGATTGGCAGCCGGCAGCTATAGCGGGATTGTCAGTGTCTCTTCCAACGGTGGAACTCAAAATGTGGCGATAAGCATGCAAATTCCGGGACCGCCTGCGCTCTCCGTCACACCCGTCAGCCTCGATTTTGGTTCACTCGCAAGCAGCATGACGTTCACCGTCTCCAATGCCGGCGGCGGCAGTCTCGCCTGGACCGCGGCTGAAAACCCGGATGTGGGCTGGATAACGTCGATTTCTCCGGCAGGCGGCAGCCTGGGGGCGTATGCGACACAAACGGTCGCGGTCACAGTCAATCGTTCCGGGCTTGATGATGGTGATTATACCGGAATCATCAGCGTGACCTCCGACTATGGCAGTGCGACGATAAACGTCAGCATGTCGGTCTCCCCAACTCCTGTGTATCTACAGCGCGTCAACTGCGGCAGCAGTACCAGTTATACCGATGGAGAATCCAATCTGTGGGATGCAGATAAAGTTTACACCCAGGGCAGTTGGGGATACCAGGTCGGCAGCAGCTATGTGAATGCGATTCCGATTGCCAACACAACCAATGATGTGTTATATCAAAGCGTACGCTGGACGAAATGGCTGACGTACCTGTTCGATGTTGCCAACGGGCAATATAACGTCGTTTTGCATTTCTCGGAAATTTACTATCAATACCCTGGCAAACGCATATTCAACGTCTCAATCGAGGGCACACAGGTGCTGAGTGCCTACGATGTATGCGCCGATGTGGGATATGCAGCCGCTGCTGTGAAAACATTCCCGGTATCGGTCAGTGATAGTCGTCTGGAAATCAGCCTGGCTTCCACCGTCGATGCGGCGAATATCTCAGCGATTGAGGTTATCTCCTTATCCGACGATCCGCTGCTGGAAGTCACACCGCTCGCGCTGAATTTTGGAACCGCCTCGACTTCGCGGACCTTCGCGGTCAAAAACATCGGTGGCGGCACATTAACCTGGAATGCTGCCGAAAATCCGGATGAATCGTGGATCACTTCGACTACTCCCGGCTCCGGCAGTCTTGGCAGCGGCAATACGGCGACAGTAACCGTGAGTGTCGACCGTTCGGAACTTGAAGACGGGAATTATAGCGGAAACATCTACGTCACTTCAAACGGCGGGAATAAAAGCGTGGCATTGACGATATCGGTTCTATCGGGTCAGTTGTATACGCAGCGCGTCAATTGTGGCAGCGGCAATTACACCGCCGGGGATGGCAATTTTTGGTCGGCTGACCAGCGATATAGCTCAGGCAGTTGGGGCTATGTCGACGGGAACACCTACGCCACCTCTGATCCGATTGCCAGCACCAGTGATGATTATTTGTACCAGTCGGTGCGCTGGGGTCTGACAGCATATCAATTTGACGTCCCCGCCGGTGACTATACGGTAACGCTGCTATTCGCTGAGGTTTATTTCCAGTCAGCCGGAAAGCGCGTTTTTCACGTTCAAATCGAAGGCACACCTGTGTTGGTTAATTTTGATATCTTCCAGACAGCCGGACATGATGTGGCATTGAATAGAACTTTCCAGATCCATGTCGCTGACGGACAATTGAATATCGTATTCAACCGATCGATAGAAGATCCCAACGTCTCCGGTATTCAGGTGGTTCAGACGGCTGCGCAAAATCTGGCTAAACAGAATGAGTATTCCGAAGAGGAACCATTTGAGATTCCGACTCGTTTCGTCCTGCATCAGAACTACCCCAATCCGTTCAATTCCACCACAATTATCAGGTATGAATTAGCAGCGGAAGCGCATTTGCGATTGAGAATATTCAACGTCATTGGGCAATCTGTTCACAGTTATGAAACCAGTTGTGATCGCGCAGGCGTATTCGAGCATGAGTGGGATGCTACGGATGACTCAGGCATTCCGGTTACTTCCGGGACCTATTTCTACCAGATAGAAATCACACCAAATACGCCGGATCAAAAGTCGGTTCGATTTGTCAAAAAAATGTCATATAGCAAATAAGCAAAGCAGCGGGCGCTCCTGCCGCAAATGTTCATGCGTGATATGATTGGTCAAATCTTATACACACGTGTTACACCTGTATTTTTCTTCCCTGCCCAAAGCGGGGAAGAAATACCCCAACAGGAATACCATTCTCAAGCAATGCAGGTTTTTTTCCGGCTACCATTTGAATCATACAAAGGCATAATTTTTGCTTGCAGCGCGGATTGAGGTTACCAATTTAAAACACAGAAATGGCTCTTCTCAAAATTTTATAGCGCATAGTATTCTGGCGACTAAGAACCTATCCGAAAGCCTATTATAAGAATGAATTGGATTAGACAAAAACTGTCATTCCCGCATGTTTTAGGCGGGGTGCCGATCAACGGACATCGGGAATGACATTTATAAAAAAGTTCCATTTTTAGGCTGTTTTTATCCTGTCCCGAAGAAATTTCAATAAAA